>NZ_JARAYQ010000196.1:0-16699 GCF_033794505.1 Streptomyces sp. MB09-01
GGGCAGGGACCGCGGCTGCGGGGGCGCCGCGGGCAGGAGGGAGGCGGGCGCGGCGGCGCGCGGAACGTGCGCGGCACGCGGTGCTCGCAGGGCTCCCGGGCCCGCGGGGGCGAAAGCACACGGACCCGCAGGCGAATGCCTGCGGGTCCGTGGGGGCCGGCCGCGTGAAGCAGGCCGGCTAGCCCTTAGGCAGCGGCCTTGGGGGCGTTGACGTCGGCCGGAAGCGCCTTCTGCGCGACCTCGACCAGCGCGGCGAACGCGTTGGCGTCGTTGACGGCCAGCTCGGCGAGGATCTTGCGGTCCACCTCGATGTTGGCGGCCTTCAGACCCTGGATGAGGCGGTTGTACGTCATGCCGTTCTGGCGGGCAGCAGCGTTGATGCGCTGGATCCACAGCTGACGGAAGTCGCCCTTGCGCTTCTTGCGGTCGTTGAAGTTGTAGACCAGCGAGTGGGTGACCTGCTCCTTGGCCTTGCGGTACAGGCGCGAACGCTGACCGCGGTAGCCGGAGGCCGCCTCGAGGATTGCCCGGCGCTTCTTGTGGGCGTTTACTGCCCGCTTGACGCGTGCCACTTTTTAACTCCTTGTAGCGGGGCCGTGGGTGTCTTCACACGGCCCGAATTCGATGGGGTCCCGGTCTTGACGTCACCGCTCCCGCAAGGGGAGCGGACGACATCAGATGCCGAGAAGCTTCTTGATCTTCGCGGCGTCGCCGGGGGCCATCTCCGCGTTGCCGGTGAGGCGGCGGGTGACACGAGACGACTTGTGCTCGAGCAGGTGGCGCTTGCCGGCGCGCTCGCGGAGCACCTTGCCGGAGCCGGTGACCTTGAAGCGCTTCTTGGTACCGCTGTGCGTCTTGTTCTTCGGCATGGCGCCGTTATCTCCTCGTCGGTGGCGCTCCCGCCGGTCCGTTGCGGGACCGGCTCACGGGAGCGTCATGTTGTGTCGGTGATCCGAGACGGGCTGTCTCGGGATCAGGCCTCGGCGTTCGTCCCGTCGGCGGGGGCCTCGGTGACGTCGGCGGAGGCGACCTCGGTGGTGTCCTCGACCTCGACGGCGGCTTCCTCGGAAGGAGCCTCGTCGTCGGCGGGGGCGACACCCTGGCGCTCGGCCTTGCGGGCGGCCTGCGCCTCGCGGGCTTCGGCCATCGCCTCGGTCTTCTTCTTGTGCGGACCGAGGACCATGATCATGTTTCGGCCGTCCTGCTTCGGGTTCGACTCGATGAACCCGAGGTCCTCGACGTCCGAAGCGAGACGCTGCAGCAGTCGGTAGCCGAGTTCCGGCCGGGACTGCTCGCGACCACGGAACATGATCGTGATCTTGACCTTGTCGCCCTGCTTGAGGAACCGAACGACGTGACCCTTCTTGGTGTCATAGTCGTGCGGGTCGATCTTCGGCCGGAGCTTCATTTCCTTGATGACCGTGTGCGCCTGGTTCTTGCGCGCCTCACGGGCCTTCATGGCCGACTCGTACTTGAACTTGCCGTAGTCCATGAGCTTGCAGACCGGCGGGCGTGCGGACGCCGCGACCTCGACCAGGTCGAGGTCGTACTCCTGCGCGAGCTCGAGCGCCTTGGCAAGCGGCACGATGCCGACCTGCTCGCCGCTGGGACCGACAAGCCGTACCTCGGGAACGCGAATCCGGTCGTTGATGCGGGGCTCGGTGCTGATGGATCCTCCTCGGTAGCACCACACGACTGCCTGGCAGACAGCCGCTGACGTGTATTTCCGTCAGACCGACCACAGCGGGAAATCAAAAAAGCCCCGCCGGGCACAGGCAGGGGCTCCAATACAACCGGAACACCGTCGCGTGCGAACCGCGGGGCGTAGACTCGGGCAGCTTTCCATCGTCCGTACGGAACGATGGATGCCGCCTGACCGGTGACCCGCCGTCCCGGAGGACGGTCAGGTGGGAGAAACGGAGCCTCCACTTGTGGGCCGGGCACAGAAGTGTCCGGCCGGTCGAAGTACATACTAGCACCCGCGTTGCAAGCCCGCCGCACGGCATATCGTGGGGTTCATGACTGACGCGACACCCTCCACCGAACCCGCTGCCGACGGCGCCCCCGACTACGACGCCATGACCCGCGACATCGCGGACGTGCCCGCCGTCGAGGTGATCACCACGGTGGCCGTGCACCTGCTGAGCGCCGCGGCGGTCAACCTGGGCCTGGACAAGCCGGACTCCGAGCACAAGGACCTCGACGAGGCCCGCAAGCTGATCACGGCCCTCGCCGGCCTGGTCACCGCGAGCGCCACCGAGATCAGCTCCTTCCACGCCGCCCCGCTGCGCGACGGCCTGAAGTCGCTCCAGCTGGCCTTCCGCGAGGCGTCGATCGTGCCGGACGAGCCGGGCCAGGGTCCGGGCGAGAAGTTCACGGGTCCCGTCTTCGCCTGATCGCGCGCAGCACGACGCACGTACGAAGAGGAGAGGCGGGTCACACGGGAGGTTCCCGTGTGACCCGCCTCTCCTTCTTCACGGCTCTTGCGGTCAGCGGGTGAAGAGCGGTTCGCCGGGCGGAGCCGGCGCGTCCGGCGGCAGCAGCGCCAGGTCCAGCCCGCGCACCAGCCGGGCCCGCAGGGTGGTGTCCGCCGCCAGGGCCTCGGCGACGCGGCGGGCCGCCGCGGGCGCCTGCGCCCCGCCGGCCAGCACGATCGCGAGGGTGCCGTCGGCGTCCGCGCCGCCCGGGCCGAGGTGGGCGCGGAGCACGGCCGGCTCCGCGGACACGGCGGCCCGTACGGCCTCGCGTACGGCGGGGTCGGCCAGCGGGCCCGCGTCCGTACGGCCTTCGGCGAGGGCGAGCAGCGCGGGCCCGGTCAGCTGGTAGGTGACGGGGCCGGCCAGGTCCAGGACCACGGTGTCGGCCTTCTCGTGGGCGGCGGCGGCCAGTGCCTGGTGCAGCGGGACCGCCACCGGGCGCGCGGCCGGGTCCCAGAGCGCGAGCGAGGCGGTCGAGGTGAAGGCCGGCAGGGCCCGCCGGTCGCCCGCCCGCAGGGTCGGGACGGCCATGTCGCTGGTCTTCTCGCGCTTCAGGCCCGTCTCCGGGTCGGTCTCCACCTCGCCGAGGACGGCGACCACGGGGACCAGCAGCCGTGCGCCCTTGAGGGCGGCCAGCACCTCGGGCTCCTTGGCCCGGTCCTCGGACCAGGCGGCCAGGGCCGCTGCCAGCCGGGGATCGGCCGAGCCGTCGTCGTCGGAGAAGCCCGGGTCGGGAATGTTCTTGTTCGCCATGTTCGCCACAGTTACCCGACCCTACTGTGCCGGGTGCGACGGCGCCGTGAGGGGTTGGCGGTCCCGGCCCCGGGTGCCCCGCCGCGGGCGCCGGCCCAGTACGGCGGCCAGCACGAGCAGCACCGCCCCCGCGACCGCGGCCGCCGGGGCACCGAGCCGGGCGCTCCGCTCGGGCGGGCGGACCGGCTCGGGGCCGGGGCCGAAGTACGGGCGCTCGGCCGCGGCGGGCGCGGGCACCGCGGCTTCGGGCTGCATCGCCTCCGCGACCTGGAGGGCGGCGGCGGGGTCCACGGTCCCGTGGCCGCGGGCGTCGTCGCGGCCGCCGGGCGGGGAGTCGGCGGCGGTGTCCTCCAGCAGCTTCTTGATCTGGGCCGGGGACAGGTCCGGGTGGGCGGCCTTGACGAGGGCCGCGGCGCCGGAGACGAAGGCCGCGGCGGCGCTGGTGCCCCAGCCCTCGTAGTACGAGCGGTCGGGATCGGCGATCACCACGTCGACGCCGGGGGCGCTGACGGTGGCGTACCAGTTGCGGGTGGAGAACTTGGCCTTCTTGCCGCGGCGGTCGACGGCGGTGACGGCGATCACCCCCGGGTAGGCGGCCGGGTAGGACACGCGGTCGCCCGTTTCGCCGCCGTTGCCTGCGGAGGCGACGACGACCACGCCCTTGGCGAGCGCGTACTGGACGGCCTCGTCCTCGCCCGCCTCGTGGTGGGCGGAGTCGCTGTCGTCGCCGAGGGACAGGTTGATCACGTCGGCGCCGTGGTCGGCGGCCCAGCGGATGCCCTCGGCGAGGGCGCCGCCCTTGCTGTCGCGGGCCTTGCCGCGGCCCGGGTCGCCCTCTTCGAGGATCACCCGGACCGGCAGGATCCGCGCCTGCGGGGCGATCCCGAGGACGCCCTGACTGCGGCTGGGGCCGTGGCCGTGCCCGGCGATGATGCTCGCCATGGCGGTGCCGTGACGGGCCCACGGGCGGTCGCCGCGCCCGGCGCCCATGCCGATGAGGTCGGTGCCCTCGAGGACCTGTCCCGCGAGGTCGGGGTGGGAGTCGTCGACCCCGGTGTCAAGGACGGCGACGGTCACCCCGTCGCCGCGGGTGGTGCCCCAGGCCTCCTCGGCGCGCAGCGCGAGCAGGCCCCACTGCCGGTCCCGGATGGTGTCGGCGGCGGCCGGGAACGCGGTGGCGGCCGTGAGGAGGGCGGCGGCGGTCAGGGCGGCGGCGGCCTGCCCGAGCGCCCGGTACGGGATCATCGGCGGGCCTTCGGGGCGGGTGTGACGGGCGGTGCGGCGAGGAGTGCCACCGTGTGCCCGATGCGGTCGGCGACCGCCTTGGCCTCGTGGCCGAGTCCGGCCTGGGCGGCGGCTCCGGTGGCGTCCTTCTTCATCAGGTCCTCGGCGGGGCGGGGCGCGTCCAGGGGGCGGCCGTCGGCGAAGGCGGAGACGGCGTAGACGACGACGGGGGCCTCGTCGAGTACGGACGCGGCCCATGCGGCGCGCTGGGCGTCGGTGAATCCGTACGCGGACGGGGCGGTGATCCGCCCGGTGAGGGCGGTCATCGCGGGGGAGTCGGCGGGCGTGAAGACCAGGCCGACGGTGATCAGGGAGCTGCGGGTGGCGTCGGTGTAGGTGGCGCGGAGCAAGCGGGTGCACCCGGTGGCGGCCAGCAGGCCCTGCCAGTCGGCGGCGAGGCCGGACGCGCAGTCGGCGTCGGGGGCGAGCGCGATGCGGGTCCAGGTCCGGTCGGAGCCGCCGGGGCCGGCTGCGGGGCCGGTGACGACGGGCGGCAGGAGGTGGTCCACGGGCGCGGACCGCCACAGCGACTCGGCCTTGCGGTAGGCGGCGTCGGCGGGCAACGGGCGGTTCGCGGCGCGGTGTTCGGCCCAGGTGGTGACGGCGGCTCCGCCCACGAGGCCGCCCCCGAGGAGGAGGCAGAGCGCGGTGGCGAGGACGCGTCCGGGGTGGCGGCGCGGCGGGGTGTGCGCGGGCCGGGGCGGCTGGGACCAGGGGTCGGGCTCGCCCGGGAGCGTGGTCCGCGGTGTCGTCGTGGTCATCCGGCGGCTCCGCCCCCCGTTCCGTACGGCTGCCTGCCCGTACTCTACGGGGTCCCCGGCGGGGCTCCGCGGGGCCGGTGCCCCCGCCTCCGGCCGCCGCCGGCCCCTACCCACCGGTAGAGACCTCTGGCAAGCTGCCGCCCATGAACTCCCCCGCCGCCGACCGCGCCCGGTACGACCGGGCGACCGCGCACCTGGACGCGCCGCTGGCCCTCGTGGATCTCGACGCCTTCGACGCCAATGCCGACGACCTCGTGCGCCGGGCCGGCGGGAAGGCGGTCCGGGTCGCCAGCAAGTCGGTCCGCTGCCGCGCGCTGCTCGAACGCGTGCTGGCTCGCCCGGGGTTCGCCGGGATCATGTCGTACACCCTGGCCGAGTCGTTGTGGCTGGCCCGGTCCGGGTTCGAGGACGTGCTCCTCGCGTACCCCTCCGCCGACCGGGCCGGCTTCGGCGAGCTGGCGAACGACGCAAAGCTGGCCGGCGCCGTCACGGTGATGGTGGACGATCCCGCGCAGCTGGAGCTGATCGACGGGGCCCGCGACGGGGGCGCCGAGGAGATCCGCGTCTGTCTGGAACTGGACACCGCCCTGCAGCTGTTCGGCGGCCGGGTACGGGTCGGGGCCCGCCGGTCCCCGCTGCGCGAGCCGGCGGAGCTGGCCGCGCTGGCCCGTACGGTCACCGCCCGGCCGGGGTTCCGGGTGGTGGGCCTGATGGCGTACGAGGGCCACGTCGCCGGGGTCGGGGACGCGCTGGCCGGCCGCCCGCTGCGCTCCCGCGCCATCCGGCTCATGCAGGGCGCGGCCCGCAGGGAGCTCGCGGCGCGGCGGGCCGAGGTGGTGCGGGCCGTGCGGGCCGTCGTACCGGACCTGGAATTCGTGAACGGCGGCGGGACCGGCAGCGTGCAGCAGACCGCCGCCGAGGACGCGGTGACGGAGGTGGCAGCCGGGTCGGGGCTGTACCTGCCGCGGCTCTTCGACAACTACACCTCCTTCAGCGGGCGTCCGGCGGCGCTGTTCGCCCAGCCGGTGGTGCGCAGGCCCGGTGTGGGCGTGGTGACGGTGCTCGGGGGCGGCTACCCGGCCTCGGGGGCGCCCGGCGCGGACCGGCTGCCGGTTCCGTACCTGCCGCAGGGGCTGCGCTACGACCCCCAGGAGGGGGCCGGGGAGGTGCAGACCCCGCTGCTGGGCGCCCCGGCCGACGATCTGCTGATCGGCGACCGGGTCTGGTTCCGGCACGCGAAGGCGGGCGAGCTGTGCGAGCGCTTCGACACGCTGCACCTGGTGGAGGGCGACCGGGTGACGGCCGCCGCCCCGACCTACCGGGGCGAGGGCCGCACCTTCCTCTAGAGGGCCGGGCCCTGGAAGACGGAGTCCGTCTGGTCCGGGACGACGCTGGTGTCGCCGCGCAGGACCGGTCCCGGGGTGCCGTCGTGGTCGACGTACCCCGTCGTCGCGCACGGATAGGGGGCGGTCTTCCGCGGCTTGGGCTCGATGAACATGGGGTTGACGATCCAGCGGCCGTCGCTGTTGTCGTACGCCCGGCACATCAGCTCGTTCTTGTTGCGGTTCACGACGAGCCGCAGGGCGGTGGCGTCGCGCAGGAAGGAGACGTCGGTGTCGGAGTCGCCGGCGGCGAACACCTGGCGGCGGGCGGCGGGCCGGACCTTCTCGGCGGCCGCGCCGCGCACGCCGAAGATCTCCTTGTTGATCCAGCAGCGCTTGCCGTCGATGTAGGTGATCATCGTGTCGGCGCCGTCCCGGACGGATCCGCAGCCCTGCAGGTGGGAGGTGAACTTCCCGCCGTGGGTGGTGGTGTTGCGGATGCCGATCACGCGGTCCGCGTCGATGCCGACGCCCTCGGCCCACACCTCGACGACCGGCTGGGGCGAGGCCGAGCTGATCCAGACGTCGAAGCCGGACTTCTGCAGCGCGCCGATCAAGTCCTTCTGCTGGTCGTAGTAGCGCACCCAGCCGGTGGCGGTGCCGCTGCCGACCTGCTGCGCGGCTCCGACGGGCGCGGCGAGGTTCTCGGCCCGGGCGGCGGCGGCGAAGCCGCGGATCTCGCGGGCGGTCCAGCCCTGCATCAGCTGGGGCAGCCAGGCGTACGAGGGTTCGGTGGTGCGGCGGTCCCAGCCGGCGAAGGCGGCGGCGCCGGTGCGGGTGGCGGCGGTCCCGTAGACGGCGTTGATCTCGTCCGCGCAGCCGGCTCCCGCGGGGGTCCCGGTGGGCAGCGGGGCGCCGGGGCGGGCGAGTGCGTCGCAGGCGTCGGCGAGTGCCTCGGCCCCGGCGGGGGTCAGGTGGCGGCTGGTGGCGGCCCAGTCGGCGGGGCGGCGGATCTTTCCGTTGCGCAGCAGCCAGAACATGGTGGCGTCGCCGACGTCGTTCTTGACGACGGTGTTGTCCCAGTCGAAGACGGCGACGGGCCTGGCGCGGGCGGGCCGGTGCGGGTTGCAGCTGCCGTACCGGTCGATGAGCTGCTGGAGGCGGGCCTGGTTGTCCCCGTACCAGCCGGAGCCGACCGTCACCCGGCGGCAGTGGCTCTGGTCCGCCTCGGCGGGCGGGGCCAGCAGGAGTCCGGAGCCGGCGGCCGCCACGAGGGCGAGGGCGGCGGTTCTGTTTCTGCGCATGCTGCTCCTCGGGGTTCGGGCGCGGAACGGCCGGGCGCCTCGCGGCGCCCGGCCGGCTCGGAACGGGGGGCTGTGGCGGGGTGGTCTACAGCGGGGTGACGTACGCGCCGGAGATGCCGCCGTCGACGAGGAAGTCGGTGGCGTTGATGAAGGAGGAGTCGTCGCTGGCGAGGAAGGCGACGGCGGCGGCGATCTCGGTGGGCTCGGCGAAGCGGCCCAGCGGGATGTGCACGAGGCGGCGGGCGGCGCGCTCGGGGTCCTTCGCGAACAGTTCCTGGAGCAGCGGGGTGTTGACCGGCCCCGGGCACAGGGCGTTGACGCGGATGCCCTCGCGGGCGAACTGCACGCCGAGCTCGCGGGACATGGCCAGGACGCCGCCCTTGGAGGCGGTGTAGGAGATCTGGGAGGTCGCGGCGCCCATGACGGCCACGAAGGAGGCGGTGTTGATGATGGAGCCGCGGCCCTGGCGCTGCATGTAGGGCAGGGCGGCCTTGCAGCACAGGTAGACGGAGGTGAGGTTGACGTCCTGGACGCGCCGCCAGGCGTCGAGCTCGGTGGTGAGGATGGAGTCGTCGTCCGGCGGCGAGATGCCCGCGTTGTTGAAGGCGATGTCGACGGAGCCGTAGGTGTCGAAGGCCGTCTTGAACAGGGCGTCGACCTGCTCCTTGTCGGTGACGTCGACCTTCACGTAGGTCCCGCCGACCTCCTCGGCGGCGGCCTTGCCGGCCGTCTCGTCGATGTCGCCGCAGACGATGTCGGCGCCCTCGGACGCGAGGCGCCGGGCGGTGGCGAGGCCGATGCCGCTGCCGGCTCCGGTGATGACGGCGGTACGGCCGACCAGGCGGCGGCAGACGATCTCTTCAGGGGTCTGGCTGGTCATGTTCTTCAGGCCTCCGTGCTGATGAAGACGTTCTTGGTCTCGGTGAAAGCGGTGAGGGCGTCGGGTCCGAGCTCGCGGCCGAGGCCG
The DNA here is from genome assembly GCF_033794505.1 of Streptomyces sp. MB09-01. Taxonomy (NCBI): domain Bacteria; kingdom Bacillati; phylum Actinomycetota; class Actinomycetes; order Kitasatosporales; family Streptomycetaceae; genus Streptomyces; species Streptomyces sp. MB09-01. Next base: position 8,869 of record NZ_JARAYQ010000196.1, read on the forward strand.
GACTGCTTGTAGCCGCCGAAGGGGGTCCAGTAGCGGACGCTGCTGTGGGAGTTGACGGACAGGTTCCCCGCGGCGACGGCGCGCGAGACGCGCAGGGCACGGCCGATGTCGCGGGTCCAGAGGGAGCCGGAGAGCCCGTACTCGGTCGCGTTGGCCAGGCGTACGGCGTCCTCCTCGTCCTCGAAGGGCAGGACGACGGCGACCGGGCCGAAGACCTCCTCGGCGGCCACGGGCGCGGTGGGGGCGACGTCCGTGACGAGGGTCGGCGGGTACCAGAAGCCGGGGCCCTCGGGCGCGGTGCCGCGGATCGCGGTGAGGTCGGCGGTGACGAAGGACCGTACGCGGTCCAGCTGGGTCCGCGAGATCAGCGGGCCCATCTGCGTCTTCTCGTCGAGGGGGTCGCCGACGGCCACCGCGGCGATGCCGGGGGCGACGAGCTCCAGGAAGCGGTCGTAGACGGAGCGCTGTACGAGGAGCCGGGTGCGGGCGCAGCAGTCCTGGCCGGTGTTGTCGAGGAAGGACATCGGCGCGGCGGCCGCGGCGGCCTCCAGGTCCGCGTCGGCGAAGACGATGTTGGGGCTCTTGCCGCCGAGTTCGAGGGTGACGCGCTTCACCCGGTCGGCGCACTTGGCCATGATCTGCTTGCCGACGCGGGTGGATCCGGTGAAGACGATCTTGGCGACGCCGGGGTGTTCGACGAGCGCGTCGCCCGCGACCGCCCCGTGGCCGGGGAGCACCTGGAAGAGGTGCTCGGGGATCCCGGCTTCGAGGGCGAGTTCGGCCAGGCGCAGCGCGGTCAGCGGGGTGGTCTCGGCGGGCTTGAGGATGACGGCGTTGCCGGCGGCGAGGGCCGGGGCCAGGCCCCAGGCGGCGATCGGCATGGGGAAGTTCCAGGGGGCGATCACGCCGATGACGCCGAGGGGTTCGAGGAAGGTGACGTCGATGCCGCCGGCGACGGGGATCTGGCGGCCGGAGAGCCGTTCCACTCCCCCGGCGGCGAAGTCGAGGAGGTCGCGTACGTTGCCGGCTTCCCAGCGGGCGTTGCCGATGGTGTGGCCGGCTTCGCGGACCTCCAGCCGGGCGAGTTCCTCGATGTGGCCGTCGACGACCGCGGCGAAGCGGCGCAGCAGCCGGGCCCGGTCGGCGGGGGCGGCTGCCGCCCAGGCGCGCTGGGCCGCGGCGGCCCGGGCGACGGCGGCGTCGACATCGTCCCGTGTGGCGGCCGGGACGATGGCGACGGTCTCCTCGGTGGCCGGATTCAGCACTCGCAGGTTGAGTGGGGCCAGCTCATCGGACACGTGGTGCCTCACAGACTTTCGGTGGTTCGGCGGGGCGGGTTACAGGCGTTCGAAGGAGCGGCGCAGCTCCCAGTCGGTCACCGCGGAGTCGTACGCGTCGAGTTCCACGCGGGCCATGTTCCGGTAGTGGGCGACCACTTCGGGGCCGAAGGCCGCCTTGGCGATCTCGCTGTTCTCCCAGAGCTCCGCGGCCTCGCGCAGGGTGGCGGGCACGTGTGCGTAGTCGGCCGTGTAGGCGTTGCCGCCGCACGCCTCGGGGAGCTCCAGCCGGTTCTCGATGCCGTAGAGCCCGGCCGCGACCAGGCCGGAGACGGCGAGGTAGGGGTTGACGTCGCCGCCGGGGAGGCGGTTCTCGAAGCGCATGGAGCGGCCGTGGCCGACGACTCGGAGCGCGCAGGTCCGGTTGTCCACGCCCCAGGCGACGGCGGTCGGCGCGAAGGATCCCGGCCGGAAACGCTTGTACGAATTGATGTTGGGGGCGTAGAGAAGGGAGAAGTCGCGCAGCGCGGCCAGCTGGCCGGCCAGGAAGTGCCGCATCACCGGTGACATTCCGCCTGGTCCGTCCCCGGCCATCGCGTTCCGTCCGTCGGCGTCAGCGAGCGAGAGGTGGATGTGACAGGAGTTGCCCTCGCGCTCGTCGAACTTCGCCATGAAGGTGAGCGAGACGCCTTCCTGGGCCGCGATCTCCTTCGCCCCGGTCTTGTAGACGGAGTGCTGGTCGCAGGTGGTCAGCGCCTCGTCGTAACGGAAGGCGATCTCGTGCTGGCCGAGGTTGCACTCCCCCTTGGCCGACTCGACGATCAGGCCCGCGGCCTGCATCTCGTTGCGGATGCGGCGCAGCAGGGGTTCGATGCGGCCGGTCCCGAGGACGGAGTAGTCGATGTTGTACTGGTTGGCCGGGGTCAGTCCGCGGTAGTTGGTGTTCCAGGCCTGCTCGTAGGTGTCCTGGAAGACCATGAACTCCAGCTCGGTGCCGACCATCGCGGTGTACCCGTGCTCGGCGAGGCGCTCCAGCTGGCGGCGCAGGATCTGCCGGGGCGCGGCGACGACGGGCGAGCCGTCGTTCCAGGCGAGGTCGGCGAGGAGGAAGGCGCTGCCGGGGTTCCAGGGGATGCGGCGCAGGGTGGCGAGATCGGGGTGCATGGCGAAGTCGCCGTAGCCCCGGTCCCAGGAGGACATCTCGTACCCGTCGACGGTGTTCATGTCGGTGTCGACGGCGAGGAGGTAGTTGCAGCCCTCGGTGCCGTGCTCGAGGACCTCGTCGAGGAAGAACTGTGCGGCGAACCGCTTGCCCTGGAGCCGCCCCTGCATGTCGGGGAAGGCCAGGACCACTGTGTCGATCTCGCCGCTGGCGACGAGGGAGCGGAGCTCCTCGGGCGCGAGCGGCGGCGTGCGGTCTACCACTGGAATCTCTCCTTCGGTGAGCCGAGTGCGCCTAAGGTATTGAATAGAACCATTGCTTGGGAAGGGGAGGAGCCGAGATGACCGATACGGCGAGTGAAGGCGACGCGATCGCGCGGCTGAATCCCGTACTGCGACAGGTGCGGGCGGGCAACGGCTTCGAGGAGGCACTGGAGCAGATCCTCCAGGTGGTCCGGCTGGGTCTGGTGCCGGGCGGCGAGCGGCTGCCGCCCGAGCGCGAGCTGGCCGAACGGATGGGGATCAGCCGGGTCACCCTGCGCGAGGTGCTGAAGGTCCTGCAGGACCAGGGCCTGGTGGAGGCCCGGCGCGGGCGGTACGGCGGAACCTTCGTGCTGCCCCGCCCCGACACCCCGGCGGGCGGCGCCGAGGAAGAGCTGCGCCGGCGCGTCGCGGGGGTGGACATCGAGGACGCGCTGCGCTTCCGCGAGGTGCTGGAGGTGGGGGCGGCCGGGCTGTGCGCCTCCCAGGGGCTGACCGAGGAGGGCGCCGAACGCCTGCTCGCCGCCCTGGGGGCCACGCACGACGCCCCGCTCGCCGACTACCGGCGCCAGGACACGCTCTTCCACCTGACCCTGTGCGAGCTCGCCGGATCCGCCACCCTCACGGCCCAGTACGCGGCCGTCCGCGCCACCGTCAACGACCTGCTGGACTGCATCCCGCTGCTCGTGCGCAACCTGGAGCACTCGCAGCAGCAGCACACCGCGCTGGTGGAGTCGGTGCTGGCACGGGACGCGCCCGGGGCGCGCGAGACCATGCGCGAGCACTGCTGCGGCACGGCCGCGCTGCTGCGGGGCTTCCTGGCCTGAGTGCAGCCGGAACGGGGGCCCGGGAGGTTTTCGTAACTTCTGTTTAACGCAGAGGTCTTGCGCTCCCCACTCCACTAGAGCAAAGGTACGCCCCACAACCATTGCCCTGAGGCAGGAGCGCACGATGGCCGACGACATCGAGGCACGGCTGACAGCCGTACCCGCACCCACCAAGTCCCCCGAGGGCGGCGACGCAGGCACGGACGACTACCTGGAGCGCCGCACACTGCGCCGGGGCAGCGCCGGCTGGCTGCTCCTGACCGGTCTCGGCGTCGCCTATGTCGTCTCCGGCGACTTCTCCGGCTGGAACGTCGGCCTCGACAAGGGCGGCTTCGGCGGCCTCGCCATCGCCACCGTCCTCATGGGCGCGATGTACGCCTGCCTGGTCTTCTCCCTCGCGGAACTGTCGACCATCCTGCCGACGGCGGGCGGCGGCTACGGTTTCGCCCGCCGCGCGCTGGGCCCCTGGGGCGGCTTCCTCACCGGTACCGCGATCCTCATCGAGTACATCCTGGCCCCGGCCGCGATCGTCATCTTCATCGGCGACTACGTCGAATCCCTCGGGCTCTTCGGCCTGACCTCCAGCTGGCCGGTCTACCTCGGCTGCTTCGTCGTCTTCATCGGCGTCCACCTCTGGGGCGTGGGCGAAGCCCTCCGCTTCAGCCTCGTCGTGACCGCGATCGCCGTCGCCGCGCTGCTCGTCTTCGCCGTGGGCGCCTTCACCGAGTTCAGCGCCGACGGCCTCAACGACATCCCGGTGGACGCGAGCGCCTTCGGCTCGAACTCCTGGCTGCCGCTGGGCGTCCTCGGCATCTGGGCCGCGTTCCCGTTCGGCATGTGGTTCTTCCTCGGCGTGGAGGGCGTACCGCTGGCGGCCGAGGAGGCGAAGGACCCGGTCCGCTCCATGCCGAAGGCCCTGGCCATCTCCATGGGCATCCTCGCCCTGCTGGCGCTCATCACCTTCTTCGCCGCCACCGGCGCCCAGGGCGCCGACGCCGTCAAGGCGGCCGGCAACCCACTGGTCGTCGCCCTGGAGGGGGACGGCGGCCCGACCGCGCTCAGCCGCTTCGTGAACTACGCGGGCCTCGCCGGGCTCGTGGCCTCCTTCTTCTCCCTCATCTACGCCGGCTCGCGCCAGCTCTTCGCCCTCTCACGGGCCGGCTACCTGCCCCGCTTCCTCTCGCTCACCTCCAAGCGCAAGGCCCCGTACCTGGGTCTCGTCATCCCCGGCGCGATCGGCTTCGCACTGGCCGCCGCCACCGGGAACGGCGCGCGGATGCTGAACATCGCGGTGTTCGGCGCGACCATCTCCTACGCCCTGATGGCCCTGTCGCACATCGTGCTGCGCCGCCGGGAGCCCGATCTGGAGCGCCCGTACCGGACCCCCGGCGGGATCCTGACCTCCTCGGTCGCCTTCGTACTCGCCCTGTCGGCCCTGGTCGCCACCTTCCTGGTCGACAAGGACGCGGCATTCATCGCCCTGGCCGTGTACGCCGTCGCCCTCGCCTACTTCGCCTTCTACAGTCGGCACCACCTCGTGGCCTCGGCCCCCGAGGAGGAGTTCGCGGCGCTGGCGGAAGCCGAGGCGGAACTGACCCGCGACTGACACCCTGTTGCTGCACCTGCCCTTGTCCTGCCCTTGATGGAGGTAGAGAACGTGCCCAGGCCGCTCATCGGCATCACCACCTACGTCGAGGAGTCCACCCGCTACGGCGTGTGGGACCTCCCGACGTCCCTCGTACCGACCGGGTACTACGAACTCGTCCAGGCGGCGGGCGGCGCGGCCGTGCTGCTCCCGCCGGACGAACCCGGGTCGGCGGCGGAGGTGCTGAGCCGGGTGGACGGCCTGGTCGTCGCGGGCGGCCCGGACGTGGACCCGGTCCACTACGGCGCCGCGCGCGACCCCCGTACGGGTGCCCCCGCGACGGTCCGCGACCACTGGGAACTGGCCCTGATCGCCGCCGCGCTCGAGTCCGACATCCCCGTACTCGGCATCTGCCGGGGCATGCAGGCGCTGAACGTGGCCCTGGGCGGCACCCTGATCCAGCACATCGACGGCCACGTCGACGCACCGGGCGGCACCTCCTGGCACCCGGTCCGCCCGGTGCCGGGCACCCGGTACGCGGAGCTGGTCCCGGAGGAAGCTCAGGTCCCGACCTACCACCACCAGGCCGTCGACCGCCTGGGCCGCGGGCTGGTCGTCTCGGCCCACGCATTGGACGGCACGGTGGAGGCGATCGAGGTCCCCGACCCGGAGCGGTGGATCCTGGGCGTCCAGTGGCACCCGGAACGGGACAAGGACACCCGGGTGATGGAGTCGCTGGTCTCCGCCGCCCACGCCCGCGCGGCGGTCCCGGTCGCGTAACCGCTGCGCGGAGCCCGTCCCGCGCAACGGCGGCGAGGCTGCAGGGAACTGGGGCTCCGCCCCCGAACCCCCGCACCTCAATCGCCGGCTGGGCTCAAAAGATCGGGGCTCAGCCCGAACCCCGGACGGAGTCCGGGGGCGAGGGTCTGGGGCGCAGCCCCTGGTCCCTGCAGCCCCGCCGGCGATTGAGGCGGGGGCCTGGCAAGCCCGGCCACGCGGCGCCGCACCCCGGCCGGCCCCCGGCTAGGGCAGGCGGCGGGTCAGGGACAGGAGGTCGCGGGCCGGGCCGGCCGGGCGGGAGCCGGACGGCCAGACGGCCCGCAGGGCCCGGCCGAGCCCCGCACCCGACACCGGCACCTCCACCAGCCGCCGCGACGCCAGCTCGTCCCCCACCGCCAGCTCCGACAGGACGCACGGCCCCGCACCGCTCAGCGCCGCCGCCTTGACCGCGGTGGTCGAGGCCAGTTCCAGCAGCGGCGCCGCCAGCCCCCCGCACCCGGCCAGCGCGGCGTCCAGCACCTGCCGCGTGCCCGATCCCCGCTCCCGCAGGATCAGCGGCATCGCGGCCAGTTCCGCCGCCCCGACCCCCCGCGTGCGCCGCGCCCACGCGTGCCCCGGCGCCACCGCGACCACCAGCCGGTCCTGTGCGATCACCGCCGAGTCCAGCCCGTCCGGCACCGTCAGCCCCTCCACGAAGCCGAGGTCGGCCTCGTGTGTGAGGACCCGTTCGGCGACCACCGCCGAGTTCCCGGCGTGCAGCGACACCGCCGTGTCCGGGCGCTCCCCGCGCAGCGCGATCAGCCACCCCGGCAGCAGGTACTCCGCGATCGTCATGCTGGCCGCCACCCGAAGCCGCGAGTCGCGTCGGCCCCGCAGGGCCTGCGCCCCCGCGTCGAAGGCCTCCGCCGCCTCCACCACCCGCCGGGCCCAGTCCGTGACCAGCGCGCCCTCGGCCGTCAGCGTCGACCCGCGCGGCGAGCGGTCCACCAGGGCCACGCCGAGCCGGGTCTCCATCGCCCTGATCCGGCTGCTCGCCGCGGGCTGGGTGATGCCCAGCCGCCGGGCCGCGCCGCTCAGGCTGCCGACCCGCGCGACCGCGAGCAGCAGTTCCATCGCGCCCAGGTCCGGCACCCGGTGCGCCAGCGGAACCCACTCCTCATTACCCATAACATCAGTTTATGACCTCATAGAGGCATGGCCTCTGCCGCCCCGTCCGCCCCGGCGCGAGGCTGGATCCATGGCCACCACCCTCGTGCGACCCCGCACCACGATTTCCCGGCTGCCCGCCGCCCACAAGGCTCCCGCGCTCCGGCACCTCGGCCCCAACTGGTACGCGTCCGTCATGGGCACGGCGATCATCGCCAACGCCGGCGCGACCCTCCCGTACCAGCTGCCCGGGCAGCGCGTGGCCTGCCAGCTCGTCTGGGCGCTGTCCGCCGCCGTCCTCGCCGTCCTGCTCACCGCCCGCGCCGGCCACTGGATCCACCACCGCGACCAGGCCCGCGTCCACCTCCTCGACCCCACCGTCGCCCCCTTCTACGGCTGTCTCTCGATGGCACTGCTGGCCGTCGGCGGCGGCACCCTCATCGTCGGCAAGGACCTCATCGGGACCGGCGCGGCCGTCGCCGTGGACGCCGTGCTCTTCACCGCCGGCACCGCGACAGGCCTGGTCATGGCGGTGGCCGTGCCCTACCTGATGGTGATGCGCCACAAGGTCGAACCCCGCCAGGCCACTCCCGTCTGGCTGCTCCCCCTGGTCGCCCCGATGGTCTCCGCGGCCCTCGGCCCGCTGCTGGTCCCCCACCTGCCCGCCGGCCAGCCCCGCGAGGCCCTGCTGCTCGCCTGCTACGCCATGTTCGGCATCAGCCTGCTCGCCACCCTGCTGATGCTCCCCCTGATCTTCGGCCGGCTGATCGTCGGCGGGCCCCTGCCCCTGGCCC
>NZ_JARAYQ010000197.1:0-16646 GCF_033794505.1 Streptomyces sp. MB09-01
GGCCTGCCCCGCCCAGGTCACGAGCCCCGGCCGCGCCGCCGCCCAGCTGAACCGACCGGAGCGCAGACAAGGCGACACATGTCTCACCCCGCACCTCCCCGCCCACCGGGCGTGCCCGCCGCCCGCAGGTCCGAACTCCCGCCCGTGCACGGCGCGGTCATCTGTGTGGCTGCGCCCTGTCTGGTCATCTCGCCGGAGCACGGCCAGTTGACCGGGCAGGGGATCGACGGGATCTACCGGTCAGGCCGCAGGCTGCTCTCCCGTTGCGTACTGCGCGTCGGCGGCCGGGACCCGGTCGCCGTCCAAGGGCGCAGCCTCGGCTCCGACAGGGCCGCCTTCACCGCGACCGTGCGCACCGGTGCCGAGCCCGGCCCCGACCCGGACATCGGTGTGGAACGGGTCAGGCACGCGGACGGCACCGAGCGGATCACCCTGCGCAGCTTCTCGGCCCGGCCGCTGCGCCTGCCCGTGGAGGTCCTGCTCGGGACCGACCTGGCGGAGCTGGCCGCCGTGGCCGCCGGCCGGGCCGGGCCCGAGCTGCCCGCCGGGGTGCACGCCGCCGGATTGCGCTGGAGCACCGGCGAGGCGCAGACGGTCACCGCCGCCGAGCCGCCGCCCGACGACGCGCTGGCCTCCGCGGGGCTGCTGCGCTGGCAGCTCGAACTCGGGCCCGGGGAATCCCGCACCATCGAACTGCGGACCACCCAGGACCGGGTCGTGCGGGCCTCTGCCGGGCAGGTGGCGAACCCACTGGCCGACGCCCGGGCCGAAGGGGACGATCCGAGGGCCGAGGCGTGGTTCCGCAGGAGCATCGAGGACCTGGGCGCGCTGCTCCTGAGGGATCCAGAGGCGCCGGGCGACGCCTTCGTGGCGGCCGGGGCGCCCTGGAGGCTGGGCCTGGCCCCGGCCGAGTCGCTGTGGGTCGCGCGGATGGCGCTGCCCCTAGGGACCGGTCTCGCCGCGGCCACCCTGCGCATCCTGGCCCGGACCCAGACCGACGGGCGCGGGCCCGATGCCGGGAAGATCCCGGGGCCGCTGCGCGGCGCGGGGCCGCAGCTGCCGCCGGGGTGCACCGGGACGGAGGCGACCCTGGCCTTCCCCGCGGTGCTCGCCGAAGCCCGGCTCTGGGGGATGCCGGAAGAGGAGTTGGCCCGGCTGCTCCCGGCCGCCGAGCGGTGTCTCGACTGGCTGCGCGGCGCCCTGGGGGAGGACGGCCTCCTGGCCGATCCCGACCCGGGCCCGCGGCGCTGCGAGACCCAGGCCCACGCCCACCGGGCCGCCGTGCTCGGCGCGGACCTCCTTGCCGGATGCGGGCGGCCCGGCGCCGAGGAATGGCGGGAGCGGGCCGCCGCACTGCGGGAGCGGTTCCGGGCCGGATTCTGGATCGACGGTCCGGACGGCGGGCGGCCCGCTTCGGCCCTGCACCCCGACGGGCGGCCACTTCCCCGGCTGACGGGTGCCGCCGCCCATCTGCTCGACACCGGACTGATCGGTGGCGGCCGCACGGCCCCCGGGCTTCTGGACCGCGCGAGGTCGGAGCAGCTGGCCCGGCTGCTCGGAGCCCCCGCCATGGACTCCGGATGGGGGCTGCGGAGCATGGCCGTCAGGGAGCCGGGGCACAACCCGTTCGGCCACCGCTCGGGCGCGGTCCGGGCGTACGAGAGTGCCGTGGCGGTGGCGGGCCTGGCTCAGGCGGGCTTCGAAAAGGAGGCCGCGGGCCTGCTGAGGGGCCTGCTGGACGCGGCCGAGGCCTTCGGGTACCGGCTGCCGGAGATGTTCGCGGCCGAGCAGCGCACCACCGGCAGTGCCCCCGTCCCGCACCCGGCGGCCTGCCGCCCTGCCGCCGTGGCTGCGGCGGCAGGGGTCCACGTACTGACCGCCCTCGCCGGGATCCGACCCGACGCCCCCTCGGGCACGGTCGCCCTCGCCCCGCTCCCCGGCGCCCCCCTCGGCGCGCTCCGGCTCGCGGGCCTGCGGGTGTCGGGAGAGCCCTTCGCCGTCCGGATCAGCCGGCTCGGCCTCGGCATGGTGGAGGAGGCCGCCGATGCACTCCAACTGGGTGGCTGATGCCGCGGCCGGTCGTGTCGGGCAACCTGACGGGCCGGCGGCCTCCCGGCTCCGGAACAGTGTCTTCAAGGTCACCAAAGAGCTGTTTATCGTCAGGCAGACGACTATGATCGCGGCATGTCGCCCTACGACCCGTCGGCCTATCCGCCCTTTGCCGTCACCGTCGACCTGGTCGTGCTCACCGTGCGGCGCCACGCGCTCTGCGCGCTGGTCGTCCGACGGGGTGAGCAGCCGTTCCAGGGGCGCTGGGCGCTGCCCGGCGGATTCGTCCGCGAGGACGAGGACCTGGCCGGTGCCGCTGCGCGGGAGCTCTCCGAGGAGACCGGCCTGTGCGCCCACGATCCCGCCCTGCCCGGCGCGGGGAACGGGGCGCATCTCGAACAGCTGGCCACTTACGGCGATCCGAAGCGGGATCCGCGGATGCGAGTCGTCAGCGTGGCGCACCTGGTGCTGGCTCCGGACCTGCCGGCGCCGCGGGCCGGGGGCGATGCCAACAGCGCGCGCTGGGCCCCCGTGGACGAGCTGCTGGCCGCCCCCGAGGAGGCCGCGACCGCGCTCGCTTTCGACCACGCCCGCATCCTCGGCGACGGTGTGGAGCGGGCCCGCTCGAAGATCGAGTACTCCTCGCTGGCCACCGCCTTCTGCCCGCCGGAGTTCACCGTCGGCGAGCTGCGCCGGGTCTACGAAGCCGTCTGGGGCGTGGCCCTCGACCCGCGCAACTTCCACCGCAAGGTCACCGGAACGCCCGGATTCCTGGTGCCGGCCGGAGGGACGACGACCCGTCAGGGAGGGCGCCCGGCCCAGCTGTTCCGTGCGGGAGGGGCCACCCTGCTCAACCCGCCGATGCTGCGCCCGGAAGTCTGACGCTGCGCCACATGGGCAGGCCGGGGTGCGGCCGGCCGCGCGGGGGCCGGACCCGGCGGGCGCGCCGAGTCTGACGGCAATATCGGCATCCTATCGGGCCGGTTGCGTAGAAAATCGGACATATCGCGCTATCTTGCTTGCGGTACTCATCCTGCCGCAGAGCGGTCTCACCCCCCGCGAGAGAAGCGATGCTCCAGGCCATCGGACTCACCAGCAAACACCGAACCGACGCCCCGCCCCTCGTGGACGACCTCACCTTCGAGGCCCGCCCGGGGCACGTGACCGCCCTGCTCGGCGAGCCGGGTTCGGGCAAGACGACCGCGCTGCGGCTCATGCTCGAACTCGAACCGGGCCGCGGCGTCACCTACTTCCGCGGCCGCCCGCTGCACCGGCTCCCGTACCCCGGCCGTGAGGTCGGCGTGGTGCTCGGGGACGTGCCCGGAAACCCCTCGCGGACCGTCCGCAACCAGCTGCGGATGCTCTGCGCCGCCGCCGGGGTGCCGGCGTCCCGGGCCGACACCATGCTGGAGGTCGTCGGCATCGCCGGCCTTCGGGACCAGCGGCTCGGTTCGCTCTCGCTCGGCATGGAGCGCCGGGTCGCACTGGCCTCGGCGCTGCTCGCCGATCCGTGCACCCTGCTCCTGGACGAGCCCGGCGCCGGACTCTCCCCCCGTGAGCGCAGCTGGCTGCACGGGCTGCTCCGCGGTCACGCCTCCCTCGGCGGGGCCGTGCTCTTCACCACCGACGACGCGAAGGAAGCCGCGCGCTGCGCCGACCGGGTCGTCAGCATCGAGGCGGGCCGGCTCGTCGCCGACCAGGACGCAGCCGATTTCGCCCGCACCCGGCTGCGGCCGCGGGTCGCCGTGCGCACCCCGCACGCCGCCCGGCTGGCCGACGTACTGGGCCGGGAAGCCAGGGCCGCCCAGCGCTCGTTGGAGATCGTCGAGGAGAGCGGCAGCCGTCTGTCGGTGTACGGCAGCAACTGCGCCGAGGTCGGGGAGGCGGCGTTCCGGCACGGCGTGCTGGTCCACCAGCTCGCCGACGAGACGGGTGACGCCGGTTCGCCGGCGGCTCCGGTCCCGCACGCCCGCGCCTCCGGCGCCGCGAGCCCGCCGGAGCCCGCAGGGGCACGCGCCGAGGACTCCGCCCGCCGCCCCCGGCAGGCCCGCTCCGGGCGGCCGGCCTCGGCCGTGCGCCGCGTGGGCGGGCCGCTGCGGCCGCTGCGCTACGAGTTGCTGCGGGTCTTCGGCACCGCCACGCCCGTCCTCACCGCTGCCCTCGTCGTCGCCGTCTCCGTCGTCACCGCTCTGGTCCTGGCCCGGGTCGGTCAGACCCCGCAGAACCGGCTGCTCGCCGCCTGGCCCGAGGTGCTGCCGCTGCCGCCCGCCGCCCTGGGCGCGGGGCTGCTCGGCGCGCTGGCCTTCGGCGAGGAGTACCGCTACCCCGCGCTCGCCGCCGACCGCGGCACCGTGCCCCGCCGGATGGGGCTGCTCACCGCCAAACTCGGCGTCTGCGCCGCCCTCGCCCTGCTGCTGGGCGCCCTCGCCGTGGCGGCCGACGCCGCCGCCCTCGCGCTCGTCTTCGACAGCGGCCCGCTGCGCACCCCGGTGGAGTGGCTGTCCCCCGCGGTGAGTTGGGCCGGGCTGCTGATCGGCTGCGCCTGGGCCGGCGTACTGGCCTCCGGCGTCTTCCGGTCGGCCACCGCCGGGATGGCCGCGGTGCTCGCCGTACCGGTGATGGTGGTGCCGCTGGTGCGCAAGGCCCTGGAGGGCTCGTCCGCGTACCCGGTGACCGGGCTCGGGCCTCGGCTGCGGGGCCTGACCTGGGTGCAGTGGCCGCCGGAGGCGGACCGCCTGCTCGTGGGGGCCCTACGGGTGATGGCCCAACCCGTCGGGACCGCGCTGGTGTTGTCGCTGATGGTCCTGTTGTGCGCCTATGGGTTCACCGGACTGCGCAGCCGGGTCCGTTGGTGATCGTTCCGATGCCGGAGAAGTCAGGGTCGGGACCGTTGCCGTCCGTGTCGCGTCAAGCAGACCGCAACCCCCCGCAAAAGGCCCGGTTCTTTACGATAAGTCGTCAATTGCCTAGGTGGCACCGATCACCCTTTCGTGTGCTTTTCACCAAAGACCTCAAGGCTCATGGAGGCACGGCCGACAAAGGATTCGTGAGTACCCTTGCGCACACCATGATGACCGCCGCCCGCCACGCCGACTCCGGCCTCGCCGGCCCGGGCGAACTCGACCGCTACCCCTACGCGGAGACCCCCGGGTCCGACCGCGTCGGAGCGCCCCACTGGGACGGCGCCGACGTCGAGTTGAGCCGGGTCGGCCGCCGCGCGGCAGGCAGCCGCGGCCGCGGACTGCACGGCCAACTCGTCCAGCAGCTCGGCCAGATGATCGTTTCCGGCGACCTCGGAGCGGACCGCCCCCTGGTCCCCGAGGAGATCGGCCAGCGCTTCGAGGTCTCCCGTACGGTCGTCCGCGAATCGCTGCGGGTCCTGGAGGCCAAGGGCCTCGTCAGCGCCCGTCCCAACGTCGGCACCCGGGTCCGCCCGGTCGCCGACTGGAACCTGCTCGACCCCGACATCATCGAGTGGCGCGCCTTCGGACCCCAGCGCGACGACCAGCGCCGCGAGCTGGGCGAGCTCCGCTGGACCATCGAACCGCTCGCCGCCCGCCTCGCCGCCGGCCACGGCCGACCGGACATCCAGCAGCGCCTCGCCGACATGGTCGAGATCATGGGCCACGCCCTCGGGCAGGGCGACTCGATCACCTTCGCGCGCGCGGACAACGAGTTCCACGCGCTCCTCATCCAGGTCGCCGGCAACCGCATGCTGGAGCACCTCTCCGGCATCGTCTCCGCCGCCCTCCAGGTCTCCGGCAGCCCGATCACCGCCTGCGACCGGCCGAGCGAGACCTGTGTGGCCCACCACGCACGGATGGTCGAGGCCCTCGCCGCGGGTGACGCGATCGGCGCCGAGAACGCAATGCGTCAGCTCCTGACGGTTCATCCGGAGGTAGAGCGCGTGGTTCCCGCCCCGCGCGAGCACTGAGGGGCGGACGCGCGGGGGCGCGGGGGTTTGCAGGACGTGTCGCCGGGCCCGGTCGGGTCCGGCGACACCGGCGTGGGGCCCTCTGCCACGGCGGTCCTCCCACGTCCGGACCGCCGGTACGACCGCCGGACCGGTGGTCCGGACGTACGGGGTGTGACTCGGGCCACGAAGATTGGGCGTAACACTCTGCGAGGTCACGCGATGACCTAAGAGGTGATGGCCGACGGAGGGAAGACAGCAGCCCTTGGGGATGCTGTGCAGCTCCCCGGCCCCTGCCCGCGCCGCCGGCCCAACCCCGGTCGGTGGTCGTCGGCTCCGGTCCAGCACCACCAGGCCCGGCGTCGGAAGCCGTTCCCATCGTTCCGAGAGGTTGTTCGTGTCGGCCAGCACATCCCGTACGCTCCCGCCGGAGATCGCCGATTCCGAGTCTGTGATGGCGCTCATCGAGCGAGGCAAGGCCGAGGGGCAGATCGCCGGCGATGACGTGCGTCGGGCCTTCGAGGCTGACCAGATTCCTGCGACCCAGTGGAAGAATGTTCTGCGCAGCCTCAACCAGATCCTCGAGGAAGAGGGTGTGACGCTGATGGTCAGTGCCGCGGAGTCGCCCAAGCGCACCACCCGCAAGAGCGTCGCAGCGAAGAGCCCCGCCAAGCGGACGGCCACCGAGCCCGTCAGGAAGACGGCGGCCAGGGCGACGGCAGCGCAGCCCGCAGCCACCGCGCCCGCCGCGGCCCCGGCAGCCGAAACGGCGGACCCGGAGACCGCGGACGCTCTCGCGGAAGAGCCCGGAACCGAGCCGGCCGCCAAGAAGACGACGGCGAAGAAGACCGCCGCCAAGAAGGCCGCGCCCGCCAAGAAGACCGCTGCCAAGAAGACGGCGGCCAAGAAGACCGCCGCCAAGAAGGACGCCGACGAGGCCGGCGAGGACGAGACTTCCGACGAGGGCCCCGACGCCGCCAAGGCCGAGGCCGACGACGAGGAGGAGGGCGGCGAGAACAAGGGCTTCGTCATCTCCGACGACGAGGACGACGCCCCCGCCCAGCAGGTCGTGGTCGCCGGCGCCACCGCCGACCCGGTCAAGGACTACCTCAAGCAGATCGGCAAGGTCCCCCTCCTCAACGCCGAGCAGGAGGTGGAGCTCGCCAAGCGCATCGAGGCTGGGCTGTTCGCCGAGGACAAGCTGGCGAACTCCGACAAGCTGGCGCCCAAGCTCAAGCGCGAGCTGGAGATCATCGCCGAGGACGGCCGCCGCGCCAAGAACCACCTGCTGGAGGCCAACCTCCGCCTCGTGGTCTCCCTCGCCAAGCGCTACACCGGCCGCGGCATGCTCTTCCTGGACCTGATCCAGGAGGGCAACCTGGGTCTCATCCGCGCGGTCGAGAAGTTCGACTACACCAAGGGCTACAAGTTCTCGACCTACGCCACGTGGTGGATCCGTCAGGCGATCACGCGCGCCATGGCCGACCAGGCCCGCACCATCCGCATCCCGGTGCACATGGTCGAGGTCATCAACAAGCTCGCCCGCGTGCAGCGCCAGATGCTCCAGGACCTGGGCCGCGAGCCCACCCCGGAGGAACTGGCCAAGGAACTCGACATGACCCCCGAGAAGGTCATCGAGGTCCAGAAGTACGGCCGCGAGCCGATCTCCCTGCACACGCCGCTCGGCGAGGACGGCGACAGCGAGTTCGGTGACCTGATCGAGGACTCCGAGGCCGTGGTCCCGGCCGACGCCGTGAGCTTCACGCTCCTGCAGGAGCAGCTGCACTCGGTGCTCGACACCCTGAGCGAGCGCGAGGCCGGGGTGGTCTCGATGCGCTTCGGCCTCACGGACGGCCAGCCGAAGACCCTCGACGAGATCGGCAAGGTCTACGGGGTCACGCGTGAGCGGATCCGCCAGATCGAGTCGAAGACGATGTCGAAGCTGCGGCACCCCTCCCGCTCCCAGGTCCTGCGCGACTACCTGGACTGACCGGTCACGGCCGGCGGACGGCAGCGACGGTGGCCGCGCGGGTGCGCTCGGCCACCGGGCATCCCACTCTGGGTGGAGTCATGCACACTCGGAGTCAGGAGGCCTCATGCGTCGTCCCTTTGCCCGTGCTCTGGCGGGCGCGCTGACCCTGGCGGCGGGAGCGGCCGCTGCGCCGCTCGCCCAGATGCCCCAGGCGGCCGCGGACAGCGTGGTGATCGGCGGCAAGCCGGTCAAGGTGGCCGACAGCCCCTGGGTCGTGGCCCTGGCCAGCCGTGACCGGTTCGGGGGTACGCGGGGCGGGCAGTTCTGCGGGGGAGTCGTCGTCGCCCCGACCCGGGTGCTCACCGCAGCGCACTGCCTGGGCAGCCAGGTGCTGGGCGGCCCGGTCGAATCCGTGCCCGACTTCCGGGTGATCATCGGGCGTACGGAGCTCCAGGCGAGCGACGGCCGGGAGGTCCCGGTGCGCGGGGCCCGGGTGAACCCGGCCTACGACCCGCAGAGCAACGCGGGGGACCTCGCCGTCCTCGAGCTCGCCGAGGCCGTGCCGGCCCAGCACGTCCTCCCCATGGCGGAGGCCGGGCACCGCGCCTACGAGGCGGGGACGGAGGCAGCCGTCTACGGCTGGGGCGACACGAGCGGCTTCGGTGACTACGCGTACGCGCTCCGGGCCGCGAGGGTGACGGTGCTGGAGGACGAGGTGTGCGGGCGCGCCTACCCGGGGGACGCCGACGGGCAGTACCGCGCCGAGTCGATGGTGTGCGCGGGAGACGGCGGGGGAGGCAAGGATGCCTGCCAGGGCGACAGCGGCGGACCCCTGGTGGCGCAGGGGCGCCTCATCGGGCTGGTCTCGTGGGGCCGCGGCTGCGGGCGCGCCGACAGTCCGGGGGTGTACACGCGCATTGCCCCGCTGGCCGGCTTCGTGACGGCCCCGGAGACGGGCGCGCAGCCCGCCGGGGACCAGGACGGCGCGTGGGAGGTCCGCAGGCGCTCCGAACCGGGTACAGGGCCCGCAGAGGGGCATGGCGCGCGATAGGGACCGCACGGCCGCCCGCCCCCGAGCGCGGGCGGCCGTGGATGTGAGGACGGGCGGCACCCCTGGGTCTCAGGGGTGCCGCCCGTCGACCGGCATCGCCGGTCCTGGCTCGTCGGATGCGAGGTGCAGGCCTGTGTCAGCGGTCCTCGGGTTCGGCATTGGCAGCCGGAGCGGACGTAAGCCGCTCGGTCTCATCCTGTATTTCCGCGGCGATCTTCTTGAGTTCCGGCTCGAACTTGCGACCGTGGTGGGCGCAGAAGAGCAGTTCACCGCCGCTCAGCAGGACGACGCGCAGATATGCCTGGGCGCCGCAACGGTCGCATCGGTCAGCGGCCGTCAGCGGGGTCGCGGGTGTCAGAACAGTAGTCACGTCGCCTCTTCTCTAGCTCGACGAGCTGTCGTACCAGGGTCAACATCCAACCAGGCCGAAAACGTTCCCGCTCGCGGCTTTTCCTCGAAACTTCCTTCCGAAGCTGGCCGGCTGTTGCCGGTTGGCGGCGAAGGAGCCGTATTGCGTTGCTTTACGGTTTCGCGTTGTCAGTCGTGCGCTTGTTGCAGTTCCATCCTCCCCCGGCGTGAGTGCCAGGTTGTTCATGAGGACGTGCCCGAACCCTAAATGGTTCATGCGCGGAAGGGAACGTGATGTTTCCTTCACCCGCCCGGGGGATCGAACATCCGTGCGGATCTGGACTAGGGTGAGGAACGCACGAGGGTGGCGTTGCATCGGCTCTACCTGGCCTCGGTACCCTTCGACCGGCAGCCGAGCCACCCCTGCGCCCGACCGGGCCAGAAAAGAAATTCAGCGAGGAGCGAACTGCGTGACCGCCGACACGTCCGTGCCTTCCAGCGCGCTGCTGTCCGGAGCAGACCGGGACGGTTCCAACTACACCGCGCGGCACCTGCTCGTCCTCGAAGGGCTGGAGGCCGTCCGCAAGCGCCCCGGCATGTATATCGGCTCGACCGACAGCCGGGGCCTGATGCACTGCCTGTGGGAGATCATCGACAATTCCGTCGACGAGGCCCTGGGCGGCTACTGCGACCACATCGAGGTGATCCTCCACGAGGACGCCTCCGTGGAGGTCCGGGACAACGGCCGCGGCATCCCCGTGGACGTCGAGCCCAAGACGGGCCTGTCCGGCGTCGAGGTCGTCATGACCAAGCTGCACGCCGGCGGCAAGTTCGGCGGGGGCTCGTATGCGGCCTCCGGCGGCCTGCACGGGGTCGGCGCCTCCGTGGTCAACGCCCTCTCCGCCCGGCTGGACGTCGAGGTCGACCGGGGCAGCTCCACCCACGCCATCAGCTTCCGCCGCGGCGTCCCCGGCATGTTCACCGAGCAGGGCCCCGACAGCCCCTTCGACCCCGCCAACGGCCTGCGCAAGGTCAAGCGGATCACGAAGGGCAAGACCGGCACCCGGGTCCGCTACTGGGCCGACCGCCAGATCTTCCTCAAAGACGCC
Source organism: Streptomyces sp. MB09-01 (assembly GCF_033794505.1). Lineage (NCBI taxonomy): Bacteria > Bacillati > Actinomycetota > Actinomycetes > Kitasatosporales > Streptomycetaceae > Streptomyces > Streptomyces sp. MB09-01. The sequence goes on from NZ_JARAYQ010000197.1 coordinate 10,443, forward strand.
CGGCTCAACCTGGAGACGCTCTACCAGCGCGCCCGCCAGACCGCCTTCCTCGTCCCGGGCCTGACCCTGGTCGTCCGCGACGAGCGCGGCATCGACGGCGCCGGCAAGACCGAGGAGACGTTCCGCTTCGACGGCGGCATCAGCGAATTCTGCGAGTACCTCGCCCAGGACAAGGCCGTCTGCGACGTGCTGCGCCTGACCGGCACGGGCACCTTCAAGGAGACCGTCCCGGTCCTCGACGACCGCGGCCACATGACGCCCACCGAGGTCACGCGTGAGCTCGGCGTGGACATCGCCCTGCGGTGGGGCACGGGCTACGAGACCAACGTCAAGTCCTTCGTGAACATCATCGCCACCCCCAAGGGCGGCACCCACGTCTCCGGCTTCGAGCGCTCGGTCGCCAAGACCGTGAACGAGGCGCTGCGCTCGGCCAAGCTGCTGCGCGTGGCCGAGGACGACGTGGTCAAGGACGACGCGATGGAGGGCATGACGGCCGTCGTCACCGTCCGCCTCGCGGAGCCGCAGTTCGAGGGCCAGACCAAGGAGGTGCTCGGCACCTCGGCGGCCACCCGGATCGTCGCCGCCGTGGTCGCCAAGGAGCTCAAGGCCTTCCTGACCTCGGCCAAGCGCGACGAAAAGCAGCAGGCCCGCGCCGTGATGGAGAAGATCGTCGCGGCCGCCCGGACCCGGATCGCGGCCCGTCAGCACAAGGAGGCGCAGCGTCGCAAGACCGCGCTGGAGACCTCCTCGCTCCCCGCCAAGCTGGCTGACTGCCGCAGCGACGACGTGGACCGCAGTGAGCTCTTCATCGTCGAGGGCGACTCGGCCCTCGGTACGGCGAAGCTCGCCCGGAATTCGGAGTTCCAGGCGCTCCTGCCCATCCGCGGCAAGATCCTCAACGTCCAGAAGTCCTCGATCTCGGACATGCTCAAGAACGCCGAGTGCGGGGCGATCATCCAGGTCATAGGAGCCGGCTCGGGCCGGACCTTCGACATCGACGCCGCCCGCTACGGCAAGATCGTGCTGCTCGTCGACGCCGACGTGGACGGCGCGCACATCCGCTGCCTGCTGCTCACGCTCTTCCAGCGGTACATGCGCCCGATGGTCGAGGCCGGCCGGGTCTTCGCGGCCGTGCCGCCGCTGCACCGGATCGAGCTGGTCCAGCCGAAGAAGGGCCAGGACAAGTACGTCTACACGTATTCGGACAACGAGCTGCGCCAGACCCTGTTGGAGTACCAGCGCAAGAACATCCGGTACAAGGACTCGATCCAGCGCTACAAGGGCCTCGGCGAGATGGACGCGGACCAGCTGGCGGAGACCACCATGGACCCGCGCTTCCGCACCCTGCGCCGTATCAACATCGGCGACCTGGACTCGGCCGAGCAGGTCTTCGACCTGCTCATGGGCAATGAGGTGGCGCCGCGCAAGGAGTTCATCACGAGCTCCGCGGCGACCCTGGACCGCTCGCGCATCGACGCCTGACCCGGTCGGGGCCCGCGGCCGGCGCCGGCCGGCACGGACGGCGCCGAAGGGCTTCACGGCACACCGGCGCTCTTCCCTCCATCACCTGTTGGAGTGAAGAGCGCCGGTACACCAGTCCGGAAAGCGACTATTGAGCACATCCTTGTGGGAACGCGGCCAATGCGGCGGCGGACAAGGAGAGTTCGGTGGACAAGCACGAAGGTCGTGATGCCGGAACGATCCGGCTGGACGACCCCTGGTACGACGCGCTGGCCGTCGGCTGGGGCGAGGGCGAGGAAACGCCCCCGCCGCGCCCGGCCCCGGGCGGCAGCCCCGCGCACCGCGCGTCCGACATCTACCTCGAAGTGCAGCGCAGCGCCGCCTTCCAGGAGGTCCGCAGCCGCTACCGCAGGTTCGTCGTCCCCGCGACCGCCGGCTTCTTCCTCTGGTACGTCGCCTACGTGGTCGCCGCCACCGCCGCCCCCGGCGTGATGGCCCGGCCCGTGGTGGGCGCGGTCAACGTGGCCATGCTGGCGGGGCTCGGCCAGTTCCTCAGCACCTTCCTGCTGACCTGGGCCTACGCCCGGCACGCGCGGCTGCGCCGGGACCGGGCCGCGCTCGATCTGCGCTGGACCGTCTTCGAGCAGGAGCGCGACCAGGAGCGGAACCGGGCGAGGGGGGCCGGGCGGTGACCACCGAACACCAGACCCTCGCGCTGATCCTGTTCAGCGTCTTCATCGCGGTGACCCTGGGCATCACCACCTGGGTCAGCCGGAACCGGCACGGGTCGGCCGAGGAGTTCTACGCGGGCGGGCGGTTGTTCTCCCCGATGGAGAACGGTTTCGCCATCGCCGGCGACTACATGTCCGCCGCCTCCTTCCTCGGCATCTCCGGTCTGATCGCCCTCTTCGGCTATGACGGCATGCTCTACTCGGTGGGGTTCCTCGTCGCCTGGCTGGTGGTCCTGTTCCTGGTCGCCGAGCTGGTCCGCAACTGCGGGCGCTTCACCCTCGCCGACGTGGTCGCCGCGCGGATGAGCGAGCGTCCGGTGCGGATCGCGGCCGGCACCTCCTCGGTCGTCGTCTCCGTGCTCTACCTCGTCGCGCAGATGGTCGGCGCGGGCAGCCTGGTCGGCCTGCTGCTCGGCAGTTCGAGCGCAACGGCCCGGACCCTGACCGTGATCGGGGTGGGCGCGCTGATGGTGGTCTACGTGTCCTTCGGCGGGATGCGGGCCACGACCTGGATCCAGATCGTCAAGGCCGTCCTGCTGATGGGCGGGGCGGTCACCCTGACCGTGCTCGTGATGCTGCGCTTCCACGGGAACTTCGACCAGCTGCTCACCAGCGCCGCCGACCGCAGCGGGCACGGGTCCAAGTTCCTCGGCCCCGGCCTCAAGTACGGTGGCGACTGGACCTCCCGCGTCGACTTCATGAGCCTCGGCCTCGCGCTGGTCCTCGGGACCGCCGGGCTGCCGCACATCCTGTCGCGCTTCTACACGGTGCCCACGGCGCGTGCGGCGCGCCGGTCGGTGGTGTGGGCGATCGCGCTGATCGGCGGCTTCTACCTGATGACCATCGTGCTCGGTTTCGGGGCGGCGGCGCTGGTGGGTCCGGACGAGGTCCGGGCCTCCAACGCCTCCGGGAACACGGCTGTTCCGCTGCTCGCGGCCTTCCTCGGCGGGGGCGCCGGATCCACCGGAGGCGCGGTGCTGTTCGCCTTCGTGGCCGCCATCGCGTTCGCCACCATCCTGGCCGTGGTGGCAGGCATCACCCTGGCCTCATCGGCCTCCGTCGCGCACGACCTGTACGCCTCGCTCAAGCGGCGCCGGGCCAAGCAGCGCAGCGAGGTCGCGGTGGCCCGGGGCGCGGCCGTCGGCATCGGGGCGGTGGCGATCGCCCTCGGGCTGCTCGCCCAGGACCTCAACGTGGCGTTCCTGGTGGGGCTGGCGTTCGCGGTGGCGGCCTCGGCGAACCTACCCGTCCTGCTGTACTCGCTCTTCTGGCGCGGCTTCACCACGCGGGGAGCCGTCTGGTCGGTGTACGGGGGCCTGGTACCGGCGGTACTGCTGGTGCTGGTCTCGCCGGTGGTGTCGGGCAGCGCGGAATCCCTCTTCCCGGGCGTGGACTTCCAGTACTTCCCGCTGCAGAACCCGGGCATCGTCTCGATCCCGCTGGGGTTCCTGGCGGGCTGGCTGGGCACGGTCACCTCGGGCGAGGAGCCGGACGAGGCGAAGCACGCTCAGACGGAGGTCCGCTCCCTGACCGGCGCAGGAGCGGTGTGAGCGCCGTCAGGCCGGCCCTTCCGACGGGAGCCAGGTGTAGCGGTGCTCCGGGCGGCCGGTCTCGCCGTAGCGCAGGGCCAGGGTCACGCGGGCGGTGCGTTCGAGCAGCTTCACGTAGCGCTGGGCGGTCTGGCGGCTGATGCCCGCGCGGTCGGCTATCTGCTGGGTGGACAAGGGGCCCTCCGCCGAGAGCAGGACCTGGCGGACGAGTTCCGCCGTGGTGGGGGAGTGGCCCTTGGGGAGTTCGTTCGAGGGTCCCGCGGCGGCGAGGGCGCCGAAGATCCGGTCCACCTCGGCCTGTTCGGCCTCGCCGCCTGTCTCCAGGGTGCGGCGCAGGGCCCCGTACGCCTCCAGCCGGGTGCGCAGCCCGGCGAAGGTGAACGGTTTGACCAGGTACTGGAGGGCACCGAGACGCATCGCGGCCTGCACGGTGGCGAGATCACGGGCGGCCGTGACCATGATCACATCGGTGTGGCGGCCGAGCTGGCGCAGGCGCCGGACCAGGTCCAGGCCGTTCTCGTCGGGGAGGTAGTGGTCCAGGAGGACCAGGTCCACTGCCTGCGAGGTGAGGAACTCCAGGGCCTCGGCCGCCGAATGGGCCTGCGCCGTGACCCGGAAACCGGGAACCTTCGCCACGTACGCCGCGTTGATCCTTGCAACACGCATGTCGTCGTCGACGACCAATACGTGGATCGGGGTCTCGTTCATCGCAGGGCCTCCGGGAGTACGACGGAGAATTCCGCCCCTCCGTCCGCTGCTTCACCGGCCCGGGCGCTGCCGCCCTGCCGCTCCGCGAGGCGGCGTACGAGGGCGAGGCCCAGCCCGCGCTCGCGGTGGGCGCTGGGCTCCTTGGTCGACCAGCCCTCGGTGAAGATCTCCTCGCGGCGTGCGGCAGGCACCCCGGGGCCGCTGTCGCGCACCCGCAGCACGACGGTACGCCCCTCCGCGCGCAGCTCCACCTCGACCAGGGGCGCCGTCGAACCGGCGGCGGCGTCCAGAGCGTTGTCCACCAGGTTGCCCACGATCGTGACGAGGCCGCCCGGGTCCACCAGGCGGTCGGGGAGGAGGGTGGCCGCGGCCAGCCGCAGGGGGACGCCACGCTCGGCCGCCACGGTCGCCTTGCCCACGAGTAGGGCGGCCAGCAGCGGGTCGTGGACCTTCTCGGTGACCTGTTCGGCGGTCGTGCGGTGCACGTCGGCGACCTCGGTGACGAACTCCACCGCCTCCTCGTGCAGGCCCAGTTCCAGCAGGCCGAGGAGGGTGTGGAGGCGATTGGCGTGCTCGTGGTCCTGGGCGCGCAGGGCGTCGATGAGGCCCCGGGTGGAGTCGAGTTCGCGGCCGAGGCGTTCCAGCTCGGTACGGTCGCGCAGGGTGGCGACGGCGCCGCCGTCCTCGGTGGGCATGCGGTTGGCGACCAGGACCCGGGGGCCCTGGACGGTGAGCAGGTCGCGGCCGGTGACGCGGCCCGACAGCACGTCGGCGGTGCGGCCCTCGCCGAGTACGTCGTCCAGCGGGCGTCCCGCCAGGGTGCCGGTGGAGTCCGGGGCGATGCCCAGGAGCCGGGCGGCCTCGTCGTTCACGAGCCGGACCCGGCCGTGGCGGTCGAGGGCGATGACTCCTTCGCGGATCGAGTGCAGCATCGCCTCGCGCTCGGCGAGCAGGCCGGAGATGTCGGAGAAGGCGAGGTCCCGGGTCTGGCGCTGGATCCGGCGGGAGAGCAGAAAGGCGGCCAGGGCGCCGACAGCCAGCGCGCCGCCAGCGTAGGCGAGCAGGCCGGGTATGGCGCCGACCAGCCGGTCACGGACGCTGTCGTACGCGATGCCCACCGAGACGGCGCCGACGATCTCGCCGTCGGCCGCGACGAGCGGGACCTTGCCGCGGGCGGAGCGGCCCAGGGTGCCCTCGTCGATCTCCATGACCTCGCGGCCCGCCAGTGCGGCGCTCGGGTCGGTGGAGACCGGCAGCCCGATCCGGTCGGCGCTCGGGTGCGAGCGGCGGATGCCGTCCAGGTCGAGGACGACCACGTATTCGGCCCCGGTGGCCCGGCGGATCCGCTCGGCCGAGGACTGCACGGGGCTGTCGGGCGAGGCCCCGGAGTCCAGGAGGTCGGCGGCCAGCGAGGGGTCGGCCGCGGCGCCCTGCGCGATCGCGAGGGCGCGCCGCATGGCCTGGTCGTCGAGCTGCGCGCTCAGCGGCGCCAGGAACAGGCCGGTGGCCAGGACGGCGACCCCGGCGGCGATGGCCAGCTGGGTCAGCAGGATCTGGGAGACGGCCCGTCTGGGCAGCCCGAGGCGCCGAGCGCTCATGAGGGGGAACCGCATGAGCAGCAACGGTAGGTCGGCCCCGGCACGAGCGGAACGGCTGCGCCGAGCTTGTCGGCTTCGCCACTTCTGTCGTGTTCGGGCCGTGTTGCACGCCTCACGGCGGGTGAGGGGGCGAAGTGGGGTCGCAGGGACGGAGGG
>NZ_JARAYQ010000198.1:0-16564 GCF_033794505.1 Streptomyces sp. MB09-01
CCTGCGACCGCCCCGGAAAAAACAAGGGCGGGGCCCGACGCACCGGCGCCGGACCCCACCCTCGTACTCGTTTCCGCTCAGCCCACTGCTAGGTGGTGCGACGACGCCGCGCCCCCGGCCGGCGCTCGCTCGGCCGGAACACCGTCTCGCCGGCCTCCTTGGCCGCCTCGCGGCGCGCCGCACCGTACTCGGCGAGGGCCTCCGCCAGCTTCGACACCGACGGCTCCGGGGACAGCACGTCCACGCGCAGCCCGTGCTCCTCCGCCGTCTTGGCCGTCGCCGGCCCGATACAGGCGATGACGGTCACGTTGTGCGGCTTGCCGGCGATGCCCACCAGGTTGCGCACGGTGCTCGACGACGTGAAGAGAACGGCGTCGAAGCCGCCGCCCTTGATCGCCTCGCGCGTGTCCGCCGGCGGCGGCGACGCGCGCACGGTCCGGTAGGCGGTGACGTCGTCGACCTCCCACCCGAGCTCGATCAGCCCGGCGACCAGCGTCTCGGTCGCGATGTCGGCCCGCGGCAGGAACACGCGGTCGATCGGGTCGAAGACCGGGTCGTACGGCGGCCAGTCCTCCAGCAGTCCGGCCGCGGACTGCTCGCCGCTCGGCACCAGGTCCGGCTTCACGCCGAACTCCACGAGCGAGGCCGCGGTCTGCTCGCCCACCGCGGCGACCTTGATGCCCGCGAAGGCACGGGCGTCGAGCCCGTACTCCTCGAACTTCTCACGGACGGCCTTCACGGCGTTGACCGAGGTGAAGGCGATCCACTCGTAGCGGCCCGTCACCAGGCCCTTCACCGCGCGCTCCATCTGCTGCGGGGTGCGCGGCGGCTCCACGGCGATGGTCGGCACCTCGTGCGGTACCGCGCCGTACGAACGCAGCTGGTCGGAGAGCGAGGCGGCCTGCTCCTTGGTGCGCGGTACGAGGACCCGCCAGCCGAACAGCGGCTTCGACTCGAACCAGGCCAGGTCCTCGCGCCGCGCGGCGGCGCTGTGCTCACCGACCACGGCTATGACGGGGCGGGCGCCCTCGGGCGAGGGGAGCACCTTGCCCTGCTTGAACACCTGGGCGATCGTGCCCAGCGTCGCGGACCAGGTGCGCTGCCGCGTGGTGGTGCCGGCGACGGTCACCGTCAGCGGGGTGTCGGGCTTGCGCCCGGCGCTCACCAGCTCGGCGGCGGCCGCCGAGACGGTTTCCAGCGTCGCGGAGACGACGAGGATCCCGTCGCTCGCGCCGACCTCGCTCCAGCAGCGCGCCGAGGCGGTCTTCGCGTCGACGAACCGGACGTCCGCGCCCTGCTTGTCGCGCAGCGGGACACCGGCGTACGCGGGCACGCCCACCGCGGTCGCGACACCGGGCACCACCTCGAAGGGGATGCCGGCGGTGGCGCAGACGAGCATCTCCTCGGCCGCGTTGCCGTCGAGCCCGGGGTCGCCCGTGACGGCACGCACGACCCGCCTGCCGGAGCGTGCGGCCTCCATGACAAGATTGGCCGCGTCCCGGATCACCGGGACCCCGGCGGCTGCTGACACTTCGTCAGCGATCGTCAGCTGCGGCGTGTCGACATTCGCGCGCGCATGCGTCCGTACGACCTCGAGCACCTCGGGCTCCGCGATCAGTACGTCCGCGGCGGCGAGCGCCTCGACGGCGCGCAGCGTCAGCAGACCCGGGTCGCCGGGGCCGGCACCGAGGAAGGTGACGCGTCCGTGGGCGGCGACGGCCGGAAAAGCGGAGGTGGTCGGACTTGAGGGGTTCAAAGCGATCGCTCCCCCATCAGACCGGCCGCGCCCTTGGCCAGCATCTCGTCCGCGAGTTCGCGGCCGAGAGCCATGGCCTCGTCGTACGACTGGGGCACGGGACCGGTGGTGGACAGCTGCACCAGCGTCGAGCCGTCGAGGGTTCCGACGACGCCGCGCAGGCGCATTTCATTGACAATCTGACCGTCGGCCAGCAGATCGGCGAACGCGCCCACGGGTGCGCTGCAGCCGGCCTCCAGGGCGGCGAGCAGAGAACGCTCGGCGGTCACGGCGGCCCGGGTGAACGGGTCGTCGAGTTCGCCGAGCGCGGCGATGAGGTCCGTATCGGACGCGGGGCACTCCACGGCCAGGGCGCCCTGGCCGGGGGCCGGCAGGACGTTGTCGACGGAGAGCAGGTCGGTCGCCTCGTCACCGCGACCGATCCGGTTGAGGCCGGCGGCCGCGAGCACGACGGCGTCGAGCTCGCCGTCGCGGACGAAGCCGATCCGGGTGTCGACGTTGCCGCGGATGGGCACCGTCTCGATCCGCTTGCCGAGCGACAGCGCCAGGTGGTTGAGCTGGGCCGTGCGCCGCGGCGACCCGGTGCCGATGCGGGCACCGTCGGGCAGCTGCTCGAAGGTCAGGCCGTCCCGCGCGACGAGCGCGTCCCGCGCGTCCTCGCGCCGCGGCATGGCCGCGATCACGAGGTCGTCGGGCTGCGCGGTCGGCAGGTCCTTCAGCGAGTGCACGGCGAAGTCGACCTCGCCCCGCAGCAGCGCGTCGCGCAGGGCGGTGACGAAGACTCCCGTCCCGCCGATCTGCGCGAGGTGCTCGCGCGAGACGTCGCCGTAGGTCGTGATCTCCACGAGCTCCACGGGCCGGCCGGTGATCGCCCGTACCGCGTCGGCGACGTGCCCCGACTGGGACATGGCCAGCTTGCTCCGCCGCGTACCGAGCCGCAGCGGCTGGTCGGGACGTGTGTTCATGATGCCCGTCCTGGGTCGTCGTCGTTCATCGGATCGGCCGCGTCCGCCCGGCTGACGGAAGCAACCGTCTGAGGGTCGAGGTCGAAGAGTTCGCGCAGTGCCTCCGCGTACCCGGCGCCGCCGGGCTCGCTGGCGAGCTGCTTGACGCGCACGGTCGGCGCGTGGAGGAGCTTGTCGACGACGCGGCGCACGGTCTGGGTGACCTCGGCCCGCTGCCGTTCGTCGAGGTCGGGCACCCGCCCGTCGAGCCGCGCCACTTCCATGGCCACGACCTCGGCCGCCATGGCCCGCAGGGCGACGACGGTGGGCGTGATGTGCGCGGCCCGCTGTGCCGCCCCGAAGGCTGCGACTTCCTCCGCGACTATGCCGCGGACGGCGTCCACGTCGGCCGCCATCGGGGCGTCGGCGGACGCCTCGGCCAGGCTTTCGATGTCGACGAGCCGCACGCCGGGGATCCGGTGCACGGCGGCATCGATGTCCCGGGGCATGGCCAGGTCGAGCAGCGCGAGCCGGACGGCCGTCGCGTCGGTCTGCGTACGGGCGCTCCTGCGCGGCTGCCGCTGCGCGGCTGCCTCGCCCTGGTCGGCCCAGGTCCCGTGCAGTTCGAGGGAGTTGGCGTCGACTCCGGTCAGTGCGGCCCGCCCGTCGGGCCCCACAGGGCACCCGTCGGCCTCGACGGCGGCAGCCATCGTCCGCACCGCCCCGGCGTCGGCCAGGCGGCCCCCGTCCCGGGCAGCGGCGGCGAGCCGCGCGATGACGGCCGCATCCACCCCGGCGGACGCACCCGGCCCGGCCGGCACATCCGGCCCCGCCGGCGTTTGAGGCGCGGGGTCTGGGGCAGCGCCCCAGGACACGGCGCCGAGCACGTCATCGGCGGTCAGCACGAGCCCGGTGGCCCCGGTACAGGACACCACCACATCGACTCGTGTCAGCTCATCGGCGACCCCGGCCATGGGGATCGCCACCGCCGAGACCCCGGTGCCCGAGGCAACCAGAATCTCCGCAAGCCGCTCCGCCCGCTCACCGGTCCGGTTCGCCACGACGATCTCCGCGACACCGACCCGCGCCAGTGTCGCCGCGGCCAGCGAGGACATCGACCCGGCACCGATCACCAGCGCCCGCTTCCCGGCGGCCCACTCGCCCACCGGCACGCGCACCGCGAGCTGCTCCAGCCCGAAGGTCACCAGCGACTGGCCCGCGCGGTCGATCCCGGTCTCCGAGTGCGCCCGCTTGCCCACCCGCAGCGCCTGCTGGAACAGGTCGTTGATCAGCCGGCCGGCGGTGTGCAGTTCCTGCCCCAGCGCCAGCGCGTCCTTGATCTGGCCGAGGATCTGGCCCTCGCCCACGACCATCGAGTCCAGCCCGCACGCCACCGAGAACAGGTGGTGCACCGCCCGGTCCTCGTAGTGCACGTACAGGTACGGGGTGAGCTCTTCCAGGGCCACTCCGCTGTGCTGGGCCAGCAGCGTGGACAGCTCGGCCACACCCGCGTGGAACTTGTCCACGTCCGCGTACAGCTCGATGCGGTTGCACGTGGCGAGCACCGCGGCCTCCGCCGCCGGTTCCGCGGCGAGGGTGTCGTGCAGCAGCTTGATCTTGGCGTCCGCGGACAGCGAGGCCCGCTCCAGGACGCTCACGGGTGCGCTGCGGTGACTCAGCCCTACGACGAGCAGACTCATGCCGGCATCACCGCCGGGTGGTCGCCCTCGGGGTTGCCCTTGCGCGCCTCGGCGGCCGCGCGCCCGGCCGGCGGCACGACGGCCGCGGCGGGGGCGGCGCCGCCCACGGAGGAGCCGCCGGCGGCAGCGGCGGCCGCTTCCTCACCGGCCTTGCGCTGCTCGTGGAACGCCAGGATCTGGAGCTCGATGGAGAGGTCGACCTTGCGCACGTCGACGCCGTCGGGCACGGACAGCACGGTCGGCGCGAAGTTCAGGATCGAGGTGACCCCGGCCGCGATCAGCCGCTCGCTGACCTGCTGGGCGGCGCCGGCGGGCGTCGCGATGACGCCGATCGAGACGCCGTTCTCCTCGATGATCTTCTCGAGGTCGTCGGTGTGCTGCACGGACATGCCGGCGACCGGCTTGCCGGCCATCGCCGGGTCGGCGTCGATGAGGGCCGCGACGCGGAAGCCGCGCGCGGAGAAGCCGCCGTAGTTGGCGAGGGCGGCGCCGAGGTTACCGATGCCGACGATGACGACCGGCCAGTCCTGGGTCAGGCCGAGCTCGCGGGAGATCTGGTAGACGAGGTATTCGACGTCGTAGCCGACGCCGCGGGTGCCGTAGGAACCGAGGTACGAGAAGTCCTTGCGCAGCTTCGCGGAGTTGACTCCGGCGGCGGCTGCGAGCTCCTCGGAGGACACCGTGGGCACCGATCGCTCGGAGAGCGCGGTGAGGGCACGCAAGTACAGCGGAAGCCGGGCGACAGTGGCCTCGGGAATACCTCGGCTGCGGGTCGCCGGTCGGTGAGTTCGGCCAGTTGCCACGATGCTCCTGCGGGATGAGCGGGGCTGCAGGCGGTCACTTGTCCCAAGACCGCCCCGTCGACAGCAGGCTATGCCTTTGTGAACGCGTGCACAAAGATTGTGTCCGCTTTGTCCGAGCAAAGTGACCGGGGTCACGCGACCTCGTCACCTAAACCCGGAACCGGCCGCACGCCGAACCCGTTCAAATCCCAAAGGGGGCAAAACCGTGCACACTCCTCACAGATACGCCCCCGAGACCCCACAAATCGCCCATGATGGTAACCGGGAAGGGGGTCAGGCCTCCAACGCCCGCCGGAGGCGGTCCGGGTTCACCCTCCAGAAGGTGTGCTGTTCGCCGTCGACGAGCACCACCGGGATCTGCTCCCAGTGCAGCCGGTACAGCTCCTCGTCCTGCGAGATGTCCTTCTTCTCCCACTGCGCTCCGGTCTCGGCGCAGACCCTCGCGACCACCTCCTCGGCGTCGTCGCACAGGTGACACCCGGGCTTCCCGATCAGCGTCACCATCCGCTCGCCGGGACGCTTCTTTTCCTTGCGGCGCAACAAAGGGCTCATGGCTTCATTCTCCCGAAGTGTTAACGCCTCCGTTTCCCATCGGTTCGGGAAGTACCGAACACAGTGGCTATGCTCGCCGCATGGCCGCTCTCGGATGGCTCACCCCTCGTAAACGCTCCGCAACCGCGCGGAGCGTGCTTGCAGGCGAGGCCTCGGCGGAGGCCGCCCGCAAGACGGCGCTGGTCGGAGCCGAGGCCGAAGCCGAGACCGAGGCACCCGCGATCGAGGCGCCCCGCGAAGAGCCCCCGGCCGAGCCCGAGTTCCCGGTCGCCGGCGACGACCTCGCCGCCGCCTTCTTCGACCTCGACAACACCGTCATGCAGGGCGCCGCGATCTTCCACTTCGGCCGCGGCCTCTACAAGCGCGAGTTCTTCCAGCGCCGCGAACTCGCCCGCTTCGCCTGGCAGCAGGCCTGGTTCCGGCTCGCCGGGGTCGAGGACCCCGAGCACATGCAGGACGCCCGCGACAGCGCCCTGTCCATCGTCAAGGGCCACAAGGTCTCGGAGCTGATGGCCATCGGCGAGGAGATCTACGACGAATACATGGCCGAGCGGATCTGGCCGGGCACCCGCGCCCTGGCCCAGGCCCACCTCGACGCCGGCCAGAAGGTGTGGCTGGTCACCGCCGCCCCCGTGGAGACGGCCACGATCATCGCCCGCCGGCTCGGCCTGACCGGCGCCCTGGGCACCGTCGCCGAGTCCGTCGACGGGGTCTACACCGGCCGCCTGGTCGGCGAGCCGCTGCACGGCCCCGCCAAGGCCGAGGCGGTCCGCGCCCTGGCCGCCGCCGAGGGGCTGGACCTCGCGCGCTGCGCCGCGTACAGCGATTCGCACAACGACATCCCGATGCTGTCTCTCGTCGGACATCCGTACGCGATCAATCCGGACACAAAACTGCGCAAGCATGCCCGTACCAACGACTGGCGGCTGCGCGACTACCGGACCGGCCGCAAGGCCGTGAAGGTCGGCGTCCCGGCGGCCGCCGGCGTCGGCGCGATCGCGGGCGGCGCGGCCGCCGCCATCGCCCTGCACCGCCGCCGCAAGTAACAACGGCAGGCCGGGCCCCGCCGCCCCCGCGCGCGGCGGCCCGGCGCGACCCCGGGCATTCGCTCACCTCTACCCGCGCCCCCGGCGCGGCACTCCGGCCTGCCCGACTCGGTCGCGGCCCCCCTTGGAAGCGTCCATTCCGCGCACCCAAGCGATCAAGAATCGATCACCAACCGCGACTGAATATGCCCTCGACACGCAACAGAAGTGTCGGAACCGGTGATTTGAGCAACTGGGTGTAGCACTGCCTGTACGAAGCGTTATTCTCCTCAAACGCATGCCACCGGCCATCTGTCGCCACGACGGGTGAACGGTTCCGCACTGCACGTGATGGAAGCTCTGCCTCTGGGAGTCCCGTGTACCCACCTGTCGGGGTTGACGCCTCGGGCCTGGCTCAGCTGCGCGCAACGGTCCTCGACCACCTGCGCGGCTTCGTCCCCACCGCGTACGCCGTCCCCGCCTTCGCCGCCGCGGTCCCCGCCGGTATCGGCCCGGCCGGTCCTTGCTATGCCCTGACCGACGGCGGCGCGACGGTGGGCAGACGAGGCCGCGCGGCCGGGGGCTCGAACGGCGCCGCCGGCACGAGCACCCAGGCCACCCCCCGCCGCCCCACGGCGGACAGCGACCAGGCCCGCATGATGGACCTGGTCGAACGAGCCCAGGCGGGCGAGGCCGAGGCCTTCGGCCGCCTCTACGACCAGTACAGCGACACCGTCTACCGCTACATCTACTACCGGGTCGGAGGGAAGGCGACCGCGGAGGACCTCACCAGCGAGACCTTCCTGCGCGCGCTGCGCCGCATCTCCACCTTCACCTGGCAGGGCCGCGACTTCGGCGCCTGGCTGGTGACGATCGCCCGCAACCTGGTGGCGGACCACTTCAAGTCCAGCCGCTTCCGGCTGGAGGTCACCACCGGAGAGATGCTCGACGCCAACGAGGTCGAGCGCAGCCCCGAGGACTCCGTGCTGGAGTCCCTCTCCAACGCGGCCCTGCTGGAGGCCGTGCGGAAGCTCAATCCCCAGCAGCAGGAGTGCGTGACCCTGCGCTTCCTGCAGGGCCTCTCGGTCGCCGAGACGGCCCGGGTCATGGGAAAGAACGAAGGAGCCATCAAGACGCTCCAGTACCGGGCGGTCCGCACCCTGGCCCGCCTCCTCCCGGACGACGCCCGCTGACCCCCCTCCCAAATCAACACAACCTCACATACATCCGGTGACCCCTCGATGACGCTGTGGTCCGATCATCCTTCGTCCGTAACCCAAGTGCCGCGACGCTCGTTGTGCGGAATGCAGACTCCCTGTGGACACGCCCTGCCCGAAGCCGCTCACCCGAAAGTGTGGATGTGCTCAAGGAAGGCAACCTTCCGGACACCTTGGGGAGTCGATCGTCATGACGAGAGGAGGTGCCGCCAGTGATCGCGAACGTGACTCCGCACCGGCGGGCGAACGCCTTCGCCCAGGCCCTGGAGGATCGGACCCCGTCCGATCTTTCGGAACCGGACCCGGCGGCCGAGCAGCCCGAGGCACCTGCCGAACCTGCCGACCACGACCGGTTGTTGGCCCTGGCGAGCGCGCTCGGCGAAAGAATGCCGCGCCCGGTGCTGGACCCCGAGGTCAAGGTGGTGCAGCGAGCCCAGCTCGTTGCGGCCATGGAGGCCATGGTGTTGGAAGAGAGGGCCGGGGGCGGTGCCGCCTCGGACCCTCATGTGCCCGAGCAGCGGACCGGCCGCGGCGCCCACCGGGCGACCCCGCTCCGGAAATTGCGGCCCCGCTCCCGCTGGTCCAAGGGCATCGCAGCGGGCGGCCTCACCGTGGGTGTGGCCGCGGGGGCCTTCAGCGGAGTGGCCGCTGCCAGTTCCGACGCCCTGCCCGGTGACCACCTCTACCCCGTGAAGCGGGGCATGGAGGACCTGAAGCTGGGGATGGCCGACGACGACGCGGACAGGGGCGAGCTCTACCTCGACCAGGCCTCGAACCGTCTGTCGGAAGCCCGCCGGCTGATGGAACGGGGCCGGTTGGGCGACCTGGACCACGAGTCCCTGGGCGCGATCCGCCGCGCCCTGGCGGGCGTGAAGCACGACGCGGAGCAGGGCCACCGGCTCCTCCAGGCGGCGTACGAACGGGACGGCTCGCTCGGCCCGATCCAGAAGCTGTCGTCGTTCTCCCGCTCCCACCGCGACGCGTGGGGCAAGCTCCGCGAGAGGCTCCCGGCGCAGCTCACGGACGTGGGCGGTGAGGTGGAGTCGGTCTTCCAGGCCATAGACGAAGACGTGGCGCCGCTCCAGAGCCTGCTCCCCAAGCCACCGGAGCAGACCCGCGGCACCGGCACGCCCCCCGGCAGCTCCTCCCACAAGCCGGGCACCCCCAGCGGAGGGCAGCAGTCCGCCCCGGCCGCGGGGACGCCCTCCGGCAGCCCGGCGCCGTCCCCCTCGGGCAGCACCCGGCCACCGGCCGGCGGCGGCCTCCTGGGCGGTACGGGCGACCTGCTCAACCCGCCCGCGGGACAGTCGGCTCCGCCCCCCTCGGGCACCCCGGAGCAGGCCGGGCCGGACATCACCCTCCCGCCCCTCCTCCCGGGCATCCTCCCGGGCCTCGGCCTGGGCGCGGAGGACGCGGAGTAGAGGAAAGGCGGGGCTGCCCACGGCAGCCCCGCCTCGTTCCTTCGGCGGCGGGTCAGAAGAACACGGACCGCCGCTGCACCAGCAGTTTGTACAGCGTGTGCTGGATCTGCTCCCGCACCTGATCCGTCAGGTTGAACATCAGCATCGGATCCTCCGCCGCCTCGGCCGCATAGCCCTCCGTGGGGATCGGCTCGCCGAACTGGATCGTCCACTTCGTCGGCAACGGCACCGCCCCCAACGGCCCCAGCCACGGAAACGTCGGCGTGATCGGGAAGTACGGGACCCCCAGCAGCCGCGCCAGCGTCTTCGCGTTGCCGACCATGGGGTAGATCTCCTCCGCCCCCACGATTGAGCACGGCACGATCGGCGTCCCCGCCCGCAGCGCCGTGGACACGAACCCGCCCCGGCCGAACCGCTGCAGCTTGTACCGGTCCCCGAACGGCTTCCCTATCCCCTTGAAGCCCTCCGGCATCACACCGACGAGTTCTCCGGCCTCCAGCAGCCGCTGCGCGTCCTCCGCGCACGCCAGGGTGTGCCCCGCCTTCCTGGCCAGCTCGTTGACCACCGGCAGCATGAACACCAGGTCCGCCGCCAGCAGCCGCAGGTGACGCTGTGCCGGGTGCCGGTCGTGCACCGCGACTTGGAGCATCAGCCCGTCCAGCGGCAGCGTCCCGGAGTGGTTGGCGACGATCAGCGCGCCGCCCTCCGCCGGGATGTTCTCGATGCCCCTGACCTCGACCCGGAAGTACTTGTCGTACAGCGGCCGCATCAGGGACATCAGGACCTGGTCCGTCAGTTCCTTGTCGTAGCCGAACTCGTCGACCTCGTAGTCCCCGGTGATCCGCCGCCGCAGGAAGGCCAGCCCGCCCGCGATCCGCCGGTCCCAGCCGTCACCGCGCTCCGCCGGAGCAGGCTCGGGCGCCGGCTCCGGAGCGGGCGGCTGCTGCTCCGCCGGCTCGGGAGCGGACACCGCACGCACCCGGCGGGGGATCCGCCGGCGCGGCCGGTCCTCGTCGAACGGAATGACCTTGGCGTCCGCCACTATCGCTTCGCTCCTTCAACCGCGTCGGCATCGACATGGGGCCCGTCTGCCCCCAGCATGGCCGCCATCCGGTCCACGGCCCGCCCGACCCGCTCCGGCGGCAGCAGCCCGCTCCCGCGGCTCCGCGCGAAGTCCGCGAACGTCTCGGCGGTCGTGTAGAGCGGCTCGAAGCCGAGGACCTCCCGCATCTGCGAGGTCTCCACGACCCGGCCGTGCGTGAGCAGCCGCATCTGCTCCGCCGAGAAGTCGGTGACCCCGACGGCCCGCAGCGCGGAACCCACCCACGTCAGCGCGGGCAGCAGCAGCGGCATCGTGGGCCGCCCCAGCCGCCGCGAACACTGCGACAGCAGCAGCACGCCGTCACCCGCGATGTTGAAGGTCCCGCTGTTCAGCGTCCCCCGTCTGGGCTCCTGCGCGGCGAGCCGCAGTACGTCGAGCACGTCGTCCTCGTGCACGAACTGCAGCCGCGGGTCGTAGCCCAGCACGGTCGGCATCACCGGGATCGAGAAGTACTCGGCGAGGGCCGAGTCCGCGAAGGGACCCAGGATGTTCGCGAACCGCAGCACGCACACCGCGACGTCCGGCCGCCTGCGCGCGAAGCCGCGTACGTAACCCTCGACCTCGGCGGCGTCCTTGGCGAAGCCGCCCGCCGGCAGCGATTTCGGTTCGGTGGTCTCGGTGAAGACGGCCGGATCCCGGGAGGTGCCCCCGTACACACTGGTACTGGACTTCACCACGAGCCGTCGCACCGTCGGCGACTTCTGGCAGGCCCCGAGGAGCTGCATCGTCCCGATGACGTTCGTTTCCTTGACGGCGCTGCGCGCGCCGCCGGCGCCCGCGGCGCCCCCGGTGACCGCCAGATGGACCACCGTGTCCACGGCGTGCTCGGCGAGCACGCGGGCGATCGCCGACTGTCTGATGTCCGTACGGACGAACTCCGCCGATCCGAGCCGGTGCGGCGGTGTCACCGCGTCCACCGCGATCACCCGCTCGACCTCCGGGTCACGCTGGATCCGGCGCACGAAGCGGCCGCCCAACTGCCGGGCTGCCCCGGTGACGAGTACGACCTTCCCCACGAGCTCAGCGCCTCCCTCGAAGAAGTCCCCCGGCTGCACCGCAGCCCCTCCACCAGGATGGTGGAGGGGCTGCGGAGAACACGTACAGCTGCCGTCTACTTCTTGTTACGGCGCTGGACGCGGGTGCGCTTGAGCAGCTTGCGGTGCTTCTTCTTAGCCATCCGCTTGCGCCGCTTCTTGATAACAGAGCCCACGACTACCCTCGCTCACTTCTCTTCATTCGGTGCGGGGCGTCGGGGCCCACACGACCTACGTCGGCCTAGCCTACCGTCCCGAGCTCTGAGCTTGTAATCCGAGGGCGTGCCGGGGTCACTCTCAGGCCGACTCCACCCCCACGTAGGACTCTCGGAGGTACTCGTGGACCGCGTTTTCGGGGACCCGGAAGGACCGACCCACCCGGATTGCGGGCAGATGACCGTTGTGCACCAGCCGGTACACGGTCATCTTCGACACTCGCATCACCGAGGCAACCTCCGCCACGGTCAGGAACTGAACCTCGCTGAGAGGCCTCTCGCCAGCAGCCATGACACACCTTGACCTTCCGCGCATGACGGGCACCGGCTTCCCCTCCGGTTACTCCTCGTCGTCGCACGCTCACTCCCCAGAGTAGGGGCGCGTGATACGAGTGGGGAAGAGGAGCTACGGCCACTCCTGCCGCCCCGTCAGACTCGCCCTGCCGAGCACGTAGTGCGTAAGCGGTCGGTAGTAGTCCGCTCGCACCGCGTCATCAAGTGGAACGGCCACCGAGACCCGCCCCTCGGCCTCTCCGACGAACAGCGCGGGATCGTCCGTGTCCGCCAGCCCGATCGCCTCCACACCGAGCTGACCTGCGCCGCAGACCCACCCGTGGTCCCCCACGACCAGCTCCGGCAGCGGCCCGCCGGCCTCCGCGAGGGCCCCCAGCGCGATCCGAACCGGCAGGGGCGAATGGGTGTGCACGCCGGTCGCACTCCCCGGCACCCGCACGCCGGGTTCCCGCACCAGCGCGACCCCCCGTACGTATTCGATGCGGTACGTGCGTACGCCGAACCGGGTCGCCATGTCGACACTCACCCCCTGCGCGGGAGTGAGGACAACACATCCCGCCGCCGACATCGCGTCCGCCAAACCGGCGTAGAAGCCCAGGAGCCGATGCGGATGGCCGGTCCCGAACAGCACGGGCGACCGCGACCGCGCCGCCTCCCGCAGCCGCCCCGCGAAGGCCTCCAGCGCGGCCACCGTCCGCTCCGGGTCGATCACGTCCGGCCCGCTGACGTGCGCCGGGTCCGCCGAGACACCGCACTTGTCCGCCATCAGCCTCAGCAGGTCACCCTCGCCCCAGCCCCACTCCGGATCCAGCCCCAGCATCACCCGCGGATCGCGCGCCGCGAACAGCCGGTAACTGCGCAGGCTCACCTCCCGGGAGGTGGCGACGGGCCCGGCCAACCGGGCGGCCAGCAGATGCGCACGCAGCGCGCCGGTGCTCAACACCCTCCGATGCTGCCCCCCGCACATCTGGCAGGTCATCAATTCTGGCGAACAGCCCCACAGTTGGCGTAACGATGCAGCAAGGTCGTCCAGGGGGTCAGGTCAGCATTCCGCGCAGCGGGAAGACCGCCCGCCGCGTGGCGAGAACGGCTTGATCCGTGCGGTCCGCCGGGTCGTACCCCGCCTCCCAGTCCCGCCACGACGGCGTCCGCCCGTCCGTCATCCGGGCCGGCGCCGGCTGCCGCGTCCGCGCGTACACCTCGTCCCGCCACGACGCCGGGACCACCGACGCCGGATCCACCGGCCGGTGCGCGGCGATCGCCACCAGGTGCGTCCACGACCGCGGTACGACGTCCACCACCGCGTACCCGCCGCCGCCGAGCGCCAGCCACCTGCCGTCCGCGTACTCGTGCGCGAGCCGGTGGCAGGACTCCTGGACGGCCCGCTGGGCGTCCAGCGACACGGCAAGGTGGGCGAGGGGGTCCTCGAAGTGCGTGTCGGCCCCGTGCTGGGTCACCAGCACCTGCGGCCGGAAGTCCGCCAGCAGCTCCGGCACGACACCGTGGAAGGCCCGCAGCCACCCCTCGTCCCCGGTCCCCGCGGGCAGCGCGATGTTCACCGCCGACCCTTCGGCCCCCGGCCCACCGGTCTCCTCCGGCCAGCCGGTCTGCGGGAACAGCGTCCGCGGATGCTCGTGCATCGAGATCGTCAGCACCCGCGGGTCGTCCCAGAAGGCCGCTTGCACGCCGTCCCCGTGATGGACGTCCACATCCACGTACGCGACCCGCTCGGCCCCCAGCTCCAGCAGCCGGGCGATCGCCAGCGACGCGTCGTTGTAGACGCAGAAACCGGCCGCCCCGCCCGGCATGGCGTGGTGCAGCCCGCCCGCGAAGTTCACCGCATGCTCGGCATCCCCGCTCCAGAGCGCCTCCGCCCCCGCCACGGACTGCCCGGCGATCAGCGCCGACGCCTCGTGCATGCCGTGGAAGGCCGGATCGTCCATGGTGCCCAGCCCGTACGACCCGTCGGCGACCCCCGGGTCCGCGGACACCTCGCGCACCGCGGCGACGTAGTCCTCCCGGTGGACCAGCCGCAGCGTCGACTCCCCGGCCGCCGGCGCCGCCCGTACCTCCATCACCCGGTCCAGCCCGAAGGCGCGCACCAGGCCCATGGTCAGCGCCAGGCGCACCGGGTCCATCGGATGGCTCGGTCCGAAGTCATACCTCGTTACCGCCTCGTCCCACATCAACAACCCGCGGCCGCTCATGCCGGACACCGTATCGGGCGCCCTCGGAGGCGAACGAGCGGGCGTAGAAGAGTGTCACCAGCACCAGGGCCATCGGCACCAGCATCGCGCCCCGGTAGCTCCAGGCGTCACCGATCCCGCCGACGAGCGGCGACCCGATCAGGAAACCGACGTAGTTGAAGATGTTGAGCCGGGCGACGGCGGTGTCGGAACCGCCCGGGAAGAGCCGGCCCGCGGCGGCGAAGGTCTGCGGCACGATCACGCACAGCCCGATCCCCAGCAGGGTGAAGCCGAGCATCCCCACCCACGCCCCCGGCGCGGCCGCGACGACGGCGAAGCCGGCGGCGGCGACCAGCGTCCCGCCCCGCACCACGGCCGCGGCCCCGAACCGACGCACGCCCAGGTCCCCGACGGCCCGCCCGATGAGGGTGGTCACCATGTAGACGTTGTAGGGGACGGTCGCCATCTGCTCCGAGCTCCCGAGCACGTCCTGGAGGTACTTGGCACTCCAGTTCGCCACCGTCGAGTCCCCGATGTACGCGCACGCCATCACCAGGCACAGCGGCAGCAGCATCTTGAAACCGCCGCTGCCCAGCCCCTTCTCCTGCACCTCCCCCGCGCCCGTCCCGTCCACGTAGCGCCGGCTCAGCAGCAGCACCAGCGGCACCAGCACGACGACGGCCGGCAGATAGCCGCTGAACAGGCTCAGCTGCCAGTGCGCCCCCGCCCATGCGGCCGACGCCCCCAGGATCCCGCCGAGGCTGTACGCGGCGTGGAAGCCGAGCATGATGCTGCGCCCGTACGCCCGCTGCAGGCTGACGCCGAGCATGTTCATCGAGGCGTCCAGCGCACCCACCGACAGCCCGAACGCCCCCAGGGCCACCGCCACGTGCCACATCTGGCTGCCGGTCCCGACGCCCAGCAGGGACAGCAGCACGAGCGGCTGCGCCCACCGCAGTACGGCGCTGGGCGCCACCCGCTTCACCAGGTGCTCGGTGGCCACGCTCGCGACACCGGCGAGGACCGGCACGGCGGCGAGGAAGGCGGGCAGCAGCCCGTCGGATATCCCGTACCGGTCCTGGATGGCCGGGATCCGGGTCACGAGCAGCGCGAAGGCCACGCCCTGTGCGAAGAAGCTGAACCCCAGAGCGCCCCGGCCGCGCCGCAGCCGCACATCATCCGTCATGGCGGGTCAGCGTAGGCCCCGGGGCTACCCGTGGGTAGAGCGATCACACAGGCAGTTGGAGGAGCAGCGGGACCTGCATCATGTCCCCGAAGTACCCGGTGGCCCCGGGCAGCTCGTCCGCCGGCAGCATCGCGGTGTACGCGTACACGTCCATCCCGGCGGCCGCGGCGGCCTGGATCCCGCGGGGGCTGTCCTCGATGACCACGCACCGCGCGGGCTCGACACCCATCTGCCGTGCCGCGTGCAGGTACAGATCGGGTGCCGGCTTGCCCCGGCCCACGTCCTCGGAGCTGAAGATCCACTCCTCCTCGAACCAGCCGTCGATCCCCGCTGCCAGGTGCCCGGCCCTGATCCGCTCGTGGCTCCCGGAGGAGGCCAGGCAGTAGCCGACCCCGCTCGCGGTCAGGGCCCCGAGCACGTCCTCGATGCCGGCGACCGGCTTCAGCTCCCGCTCGAACGCGGCCACGGTCCGCGCGACCAGCGTCGCGTCGAAGTCCTCGGGCAGCCGCTCCCCGGTCCGTTCGAGGACCAGATCGTGCACCCGGTGCACGGCGGCCCCCATGTAGTCGCGGAGCGAGTCCTCGTACGTGGTCGGGTGGCCCAGCTCGGTCAGGTAGCCGGCGAGGACGCTGTTGGCTAGCGGCTCACTGTCCACCAGCACGCCGTCGTTGTCGAAGATGACGAGGTCGTAGCCCATACCCCAACCCTACGAGCCGTCAGTGCAGATCCGTCTGGACCCCATGCCGGGCATCCGCAGGACAACGGAAGATCCTCAGCTCCCCGGCCCGCCCCACGGCACCATGGTGACGGCCGGTTCCCCCGACGGATCCTGCTCGTCCGGCCTCCCACAGGTGGGCCACACGTCACCGGCCGGCCACAACAGGGGCCCGCCTACGGAGGTGTCCCGCGGCCCGGGATTGCCCTGCGTGAGCAGCAGCAGAACCGCATCTCGCTCTTTCGGCATGACCGGATCCTAAACGCAGAAAAGCCCCGCACCGAACCCGAAGGTTTGGTGCGGGGCTTCCGCAATGATTGTTCGGCGGCGTCCTACTCTCCCACAGGGTCCCCCCTGCAGTACCATCGGCGCTGAAAGGCTTAGCTTCCGGGTTCGGAATGTAACCGGGCGTTT
>NZ_JARAYQ010000199.1:0-16425 GCF_033794505.1 Streptomyces sp. MB09-01
CACTCTCTCGGCCCGCCGTTTCTGATGAACGAAAAGCTACGTTGCATTCACAGATCCAGCAACGACTCCGTTGCGCATCAAAGACATCACTGCAGTTCAAACCCGGTAATTCATTGCAATGGATCTGATTTCAACGCAACAATCCACACCCATCACGTTGCAATGAATGAAGAGTGAACGCTATGCTCGACCCGCCACGAACCACGAAGGAGGCCGCCATGCCGGGAGGCAGACTCACCCAGCAGGAACGCCAGCAGATCGCGGTGGGGCTGGCCGACGACCTCGCCTACGCGGAGATCGCCAGACGCCTCGACCGGCCGACCTCGACGATCACGCGCGAGGTCATGCGCAACGGCGGCCCCGCCGCCTACCGCGCCGAACTGGCCCACCGCGCCACCGAACGCCGCGCCCACCGCCGCCGGCAGCCCGCGCCCCGGGGGACGCAGGCCCCCGAGCAGGCCCACGGACGCGACGCCGAGGCCGTGCGCGAGTACGAGGAGACGTTCACGACCCTCTTCACGCAGCAGGGCCTGCCCACGATGACGGCCCGGGTGCTGGCGTCCCTCTACACGACCGACGCGGGCAGCCTCACCGCGTCCGAACTCGTCCAGCGCCTCCAGGTCAGCCCGGCGTCCATCTCCAAGGCGGTCGCGTTCCTCGAAAGCCAGGGCCTCATCCGCCGGGAGCGCGACGAACGCCGCCGCGAGCGCTACGTCGTCGACGACGACGTCATGTACCAGTCGACGATCGCCGGCGCCCGGGCCAACGCCCTGCTCGCCGAGACCGCACGCCAGGGCGTCGCCATCCTCGGCCACGGCACCCCGGCCGCCGCCCGCCTGGAGAACATCGCCCGCTTCGTCGACTTCGTCTCCGAGAGCATCGCCCGCGCCGCGGACCAGGCCCGCGAAATCCTCCACACGAAACCGGAACCCACCCCGGGCGACCCCACCTGAGCCACCCCGAACGCCCCCCGAACCAACACGGACAGCCACCCGCTGACCACGTCCGCCCCCGGGTGCTGACAGACGGCGTTCGGGCAGGTAGCGTCGGGCGGAGTCCGGTGCTACTGGACTAGACCCATTCTTCCTTCCACTCGGATCGTCCGGCACGTTCCTGCCGGTAGAAGGGATTCATCACCATGGCTTCTGTCACTTTCGACAAGGCGACCCGGCTGTACCCCGGCGGCGACAAGCCCGCCGTCGACCAGCTGGAGCTGAAGATCGAGGACGGCGAGTTCCTCGTCCTCGTCGGTCCTTCCGGCTGCGGCAAGTCCACCTCGCTGCGCATGCTCGCCGGCCTGGAGGACGTCAACGGCGGTTCCATCCGCATCGGTGACCGTGACGTCACGCACCTGCCGCCCAAGGACCGGGACATCGCGATGGTGTTCCAGAACTACGCGCTCTACCCGCACATGTCCGTCGCCGACAACATGGGCTTCGCGCTCAAGATCGCCGGCGTGGACAAGGCCACCATCCGCAAGAAGGTGGAGGAGGCGGCCGACATCCTCGACCTGCGTCCCTACCTCGACCGCAAGCCCAAGGCGCTCTCCGGCGGTCAGCGCCAGCGCGTCGCGATGGGCCGCGCGATCGTGCGCCAGCCGCAGGTGTTCCTGATGGACGAGCCGCTGTCGAACCTGGACGCCAAGCTCCGCGTGTCGACCCGTACGCAGATCGCGGGCCTGCAGCGCCGCCTCGGCATCACCACCGTCTACGTCACCCACGACCAGGTCGAGGCGATGACGATGGGCGACCGCGTGGCCGTGCTGAAGGACGGCCTGCTGCAGCAGGTCGACACCCCGCGCAACATGTACGACCGTCCCGCGAACCTCTTCGTGGCCGGCTTCATCGGTTCCCCGGCCATGAACCTGGTCGAGGTCCCGATCACCGACGGCGGCGTGAAGTTCGGCGACAGCGTCGTCCCGGTGTCGCGCGAGGCGCTGTCCGCCGCGGCCGACGCCGGCGACCGCACCGTCACGGTCGGCGTGCGCCCCGAGCACTTCGACCTCGCCGAGACCGGCGGCCTGACCATCGACGTGAACGTCGTCGAGGAACTCGGCGCCGACGGCTACGTCTACGGCTCCACCCCGGGCGAGAAGGGTTCGCAGGACCTCGTGGTCCGCGTCAACGGCCGCCAGGTGCCCGAGAAGGGCTCCAGCCTGCACGTGGTGCCGCGGGCCGACGAGATCCACGTGTTCTCGACCTCCTCCGGTGAGCGGCTCTCGGGCTGACCCCGCACCCGGCAACAGCGCACGACCGGAGGGGCGTTCCGTCAAGGGGCGCCCCTCCTCCGCGTGTTGCCCAACTCCGGCAGACCGGGCCATTCGACCCTCTCCGTCAACCCGTAATTCGAAAAGCCACGTCGAACCATCCCTCGACAGGGTGACTGAATGTCGCCAAATCTTCACCGAGCGCTACTCTCGCCCTCGTGACCCACACTGCCCGCCGTATCGGCCGTTCCCTCGCCCTGGTCCTGCCCGTCGTCCTCGTCCTGTCCGGGACCCTCGCGGTCACCATGGTCCCCTGGGCGGACACGTCCTCCTCCCAGATCCTGACCGCCTCCGCCGAGGGCGTCTCCGCCCCGGCGAAGCCGCGCGCCGCGCACGAGGTGCTGCGCGAACAGCTCGTCGGTGATCTGCAGCAGGGCCAGGCGCCGGACGACGTCCTCACGCACCTCCAGCAGGAGGTGAACCGGCGGCCGTCGCTCGCCGAGCACTGCGTGGGGATCGCCCGGGCGCTGGGGCGGGCCGCCGTCGACGCGTACGGCCCGACGAAGGCCCAGTCCTTCGCCCGTCCCGTCTGCGACACCTCGTACGCCTCCGGCGTCGCCTCCATGGGCTGACGCACCGCGCGTCCCTACGCTGGCGGCCATGACCGACGACCCCCGATCCGCCCCCTCCGCAGCCGCGTTCCCCGCCGCTCCCACCCAGGCAGTCGTCCTGGCGGGCGGCCAGGGTTCGCGGCTGCGTCCGTACACGGACGACCGCCCCAAGCCGATGGTCGAGATCCCTGGGACGGGGGTGCCGATCATCGGGCACCAGCTGGCCTGGCTGGCGGCGGAGGGGGTCACGGACGCGGTGGTCTCCTGCGGGCACCTCGCCGGGGTGCTCCAGGAGTGGCTGGCCGAGGCCCGGTTGCCGCTCCGCGTGACCACGGTGGTCGAGGAGGAGCCGCTGGGGCGCGGCGGCGGCCTCAAGTACGCCGCACGGCACCTCCCGCACCCGGACCGGGCCTGGTACGCGACCAACGGCGACATCTGGACCCGGTTCTCGCTGCGCGAGATGGCGGCCTTCCACGCCGAACGCGGTGCGGTGGCGACGCTGGCGCTGGCCCGGCCGCGGATCCCGTGGGGGGTGGTGGAGACCAACGAGTTCGGACACGTACTGGACTTCATCGAGGCTCCGCCGTCGCCGTACCCGGTCAATGCCGGCGTGTACGTCTTCGGGCCCGAATTCGCCTCCCTGCTCCCGGACTTCGGGGACCACGAGCGGACCACCTTCCCGCGGCTGGCGCGCGAGCGGCGGCTGGCGGGCTTCCCGCTGCCCCAGGGGGCCTACTGGCGGGCCATCGACACCGTGAAGGACCTGACCGAGGCGGCACGGGAGTTGGCGGCGCAGACGGGCTCCTGAGGCCGCTCACGAGTCGCCGCGCACACCCGCCTACGGTGCTTCGCGCGCTCGGCGCACGCGGAAGGGCCCGGCACGCTCGCGCGCGCCGGGCCCCGGTCGTCGTACCGATCCCCGTCGGCGGGGCTCAGCCGATGAGACCGCCGATGAGGCCGGGCTGCTTCGTCGGAGTCCCGCCCCCGCCGGTCGAGCTGCCCGAGGAGGACGGCTGCCGGGGCGACGTCGACTGGCGGGGAGTGCTGCGCGGGGTCTGCTGCCTGCCGGTGGTGCCCCGCGTCGCGGTGGGCGACTGGGAGCCCGTCCCGGCGGTCTCCCGGGCGGGTGAGCCCGAGGCGCCCTTGCCGGACTTCGCGGCGGGCTCGGTGGGAGTGGCGGAGGCCGAGGGGGTCCCCGCCTTGGCCGTCGGCTGCGCGGAGGGCTGCTGCCTGGCCGGGGCCTGCGGCAGCGGCCGGCCCGGCAGGTAGTTGCTCGGGGCCTGCCCGGGCCCGGGGACGGTGACGACCGTGGTGGAGCGGACGGCGCCGCCGAGGAGCGAACCGACGAGCAGGGTGAGCCCGCACACCACGGTGGCCATGACGGCCCCGCGGCGCAGCACGCGCCGCCGCAGCCGCCAGATCTCGGAACGCGGCCCCAGGGTGCGCCACGCCTCGCCGGCGAGGCGTCCGTCGAGGGAGTAGACCGGAGCGCCCGCGATGATCAGCGGGCTCCAGGCGGCGAGGTAGATGATGTCGGGCGCGTCGTAGGCGGGGACGGTCTTCCAGCTCACCGTCATCAGCAGCGCGGCGGACAGGAGCGCCCCGAAGCAGGCGGCGAACCGCTGCCACAGGCCGAACACCGTCAGCACGCCCACGATGACCTGGAGGAAGGCCACGCTCAGGCCCGCGCCCACCGGGTGCGCGAGGGCGAAGTCGCGCAGCGGCTCGGCGAGCGCCCACGGGTTGAGGGTGTGCAGCCAGGTGACCATGGAGCCGCGTTCGCCGCCGTCGAAGTAGACGGGGTCGCACAGCTTGCCCATGCCGGCGTAGATGGAGATGAAGCCGAGGAAGACACGCAGCGGGAGGAGGACGACCCCGAGGTTCATGCGGCGGCCGGGGTAGTACGACGCCTGTCCGCGGGAATCGGGGGCGGCGCGCCGGGAGTCCGGCCCGGGTCCGGAGCCGGGCGGCTCCTGGCGGGGCAGGTCCCGTACGGCGGCCAGCGGGCGCGTCTCGGCGGGGTCCCCGTAGCTGCGCTGGCCGATGACGGTCGGCGTGGCGCGGGTGCCCTCGGCGAGGTCGTGGGCGAGGTCGATGCGCGGGATGACCTGGGTGGCTCCGCCGTCGTACTCGCCTCCGTCGTAGGCGTCGCGGCCGCGCCCGGCCTCGCGTACGGCCTGGAGCAGTCCGCCCATGGCCGCGGCGTCGCCGGCGTCGGACTTGCCGCTCCAGACCACGGGGGCGCGGCGCCGGGTGGCCCCGGCGGCCGCCACGACGGCACCGCCCAGGACGGGTGCACGGCCGGGGGCCTTGGCGGGCTTGGAACGCGCGCTCGGGCTCGGTGCGAGCCGCACGCGGAAGCTGGCGTGGTTGACGATGACCTGTGCGGGATCGCACGGCACCTTGACCATGCTCAGCGCGGGCTGGTCGTCGAACCCTGACGTTCTGGTGTCCACACTCATCTAACCGAGTGATCAGTGTTTAGGACACTGCCTTGACGACAGGGATGTGTCCGAGACCCGTCAAGATCAAGCCACCCCGCCCGAAACGGGCGGGGTGACACGCTCACGGGTCACTTTCCGTGAGCCAAGTGGATCAAGGGAGCGGGGCTCCGGGTGATCAGACGCGGCCGCGGTCCGCGCGGCGGCGGGCCGCCTCGTAGAGCACGACGCCCGCGGCGACACCGGCGTTGAGGGACTCGGCGCCGCCCGGCATCGGGATGCGCACGAGGTAGTCGCA
The DNA here is from genome assembly GCF_033794505.1 of Streptomyces sp. MB09-01. Taxonomy (NCBI): domain Bacteria; kingdom Bacillati; phylum Actinomycetota; class Actinomycetes; order Kitasatosporales; family Streptomycetaceae; genus Streptomyces; species Streptomyces sp. MB09-01. Next base: position 5,557 of record NZ_JARAYQ010000199.1, read on the forward strand.
GTTCTCGCCGACGAGGCGGCCGAGGCCCTTGCCCTCGGAACCGACGACGATGACGACCGGGCCGGCGAGCGCGTCGAGGTCGTTGACCGTGTGCTCGCCCTCGGCCGCGAGGCCGACGATGGTGAGGCCGGCCTTCTTGTAGTCCTGGAGGGCGCGGGTCAGGTTCGTGACGCGGGAGACCGGGGTGCGGGCGGCGGTGCCCGCGGAGGTCTTCCAGGCACCGGCGGTCATGCCGGCGGCGCGGCGCTCGGGGATGACCACGCCGTGGCCGCCGAAGGCGGAGACGGAGCGGACGATCGCACCGAGGTTGCGCGGGTCGGTGACGCCGTCGAGGGCGACGATCAGCGGGTCGTCGCCGTCGTCGAAGGCGGCGGCGGTGAGGTCCTCCGGGTGCGCGTACTCGTACGGCGGGACCTGGAGCACCATGCCCTGGTGGTTGAGCCCGTTGGTCATGCGGTCGAGCTCGGGGCGCGGGGCTTCCATCAGGTTGATGTTGCCGCGCTCGGCGGCGAGCTGGAGGGCCTCGCGGACGCGCTCGTCGTTGTCGATGAACTGCTGGACGTAGAGGGTGGTGGCGGGGACGCCGTCGCGCAGCGCCTCGAAGACCGGGTTGCGGCCGACGACCATCTCGCTGGTGCCCTTGGGGCCGCCGCGGCGGGGGGCGGGGCGGCGCTTGGCGGCCTGGCGGGCCATGGCGTTGCTGATGCGGTTCGCCTTGTGCTTCTTGCGGTCCTCGGCCTTGGGCGTGGGGCCCTTGCCCTCCAGGCCCTTGCGCCGCTGGCCACCGCTGCCGACCGTGGCGCCCTTCTTGTTGGACGTGCGGCGGTTCCTGCGCTGGCTGTTCCCGGCCATGACCTCTACCTGTTTTCGTTGGTACTGCGATATGTACGTATGAAGAGTGTGCCGCCCGGAGCGCCGGGCAGCACACCAAGCTCAGCTGCCCGGGCTCAGCGGGGGCCGAGCGTCCAGCGCGGGCCCGTCGGGCTGTCCTCGATCACCAGGCCGGACTGCTGGAGCTGGTCGCGGATGGCGTCGGCGGTCGCCCAGTCCTTGCGGGCCCGGGCGGACTCGCGCTGGTCGAGGACGAGGCGCACGAGGGTGTCGACGGCGCCGTGGAGGTCCTCTCCGCGGTCGGCCTCGCCGGCCCAGTGCGGGTCGAGCGGGTCCAGACCGAGGACGGCCAGCATGGCCCGCACCTCGGACAGGCGCGCGATGGCCGCGTCCTTGTCGTCGGCGGCGAGCGCGCTGTTGCCCTGGCGGACGGTCGTGTGGACGATGGCGAGCGCCTGCGGGACGCCCAGGTCGTCGTCCATGGCCTCGGCGAAGGCGGGCGGGACCTCGCCCGCGGGCTCGACGGGGCCGCCGGCCTTCTCGATGACCCGCTGGTAGAAGCCCTCGATCCGGGCGAAGGCCGACTCGGCCTCGCGCAGTGCCTCCTCGCTGTACTCGATCATCGACCGGTAGTGCGGGGTGCCGAGGTAGTAGCGCAGGACGATCGGGCGCCACTGCTTGACCATCTCGGAGACGAGGACCGAGTTCCCGAGGGACTTGGACATCTTCTCGCCGGACATGGTGACCCAGGCGTTGTGGACCCAGTAGTTCGCGAACTCGTCGCCGAAGGCCTTGGCCTGCGCGATCTCGTTCTCGTGGTGCGGGAAGATCAGGTCCAGCCCGCCGCCGTGGATGTCGAAGGCCTCGCCGAGGTACTTGTGCGCCATGGCGGAGCACTCCAGGTGCCAGCCCGGGCGGCCGCGGCCCCACGGGGTCTCCCAGGAGGGCTCGCCGGGCTTGACGGACTTCCACATGGCGAAGTCGCGGGCGTCGCGCTTGCCGGTCTCGCCGGTGCTCTCCGGCTGGCGGATGTTGTCCAGCTCCTGGCGGGAGAGCGCGAGGTAGTCGGGGTACGACTTCACGTCGAAGTAGACGTTGCCCTCGGACTCGTAGGCGTGGCCGCGCTCGATGAGGCCGCGCATCATCTCGACCATCTCGGTGACGTGGCCGGTGGCGCGCGGCTCGTAGGTCGGCGGGAGGCAGCCGAGGGCGCCGTAGCCGTCGTTGAAGGCGCGCTCGTTCTCGTAGCCGATGGACCACCACGGGCGGCGCTGCTCGGCGGACTTCGCGATGATCTTGTCGTCGATGTCCGTGACGTTGCGGATGAAGGTGACCTCGTAGCCCCGGTACTCGAACCAGCGGCGCATCATGTCGAAGTTGAGGCCCGACCGGATGTGCCCGATGTGCGGGGCGGCCTGCACCGTGGCGCCACAGAGGTAGATCGAGACACAGCCCGCGGTGAGCGGGGTGAAGTCGCGGATCTGCCGGGCGCTGGTGTCGTACAGGCGAATAGTCACGGCATCCAGGGTAGTGCGCCTGTAGCAGTGCCCCGCGCCCTTTGGGGACCCGGGGCACCTTTGTTGCGGAAGATGTGCCGTCGCTACGGGTGTTCAGGCCCGGTTCGTCCGGTACACGAGGGCCGTGGCGATCGCGGCGAGCCCTTCGGCCCGGCCGGTGAGGCCCAGGCCGTCGGTGGTGGTGCCGGATACGGAGACGGGGGCGCCGGCCGCGGCGGCGAGCGCCTTCTGCGCCTCTTCGCGCCGTTTGCCGATCTTCGGGCGTACGCCGATCACCTGGATGGCGATGTTGCCGATCTCGAAGCCCTCGGCGCGGACGATCCGGGCGGCCTCCGCCAGGAGGGTGACACCGGCGGCGCCGGACCACTCAGGGCGGGAGGTGCCGAAGTGTGCGCCGAGGTCGCCGACGCCGGCGGCGGAGAAGAGGGCGTCGCAGGCGGCGTGCGCGGCGACGTCGCCGTCGGAGTGGCCGGCGAGGCCGTCCTCGCCCTCCCACAGCAGGCCGGCGCACCACAGCTCGCGGCCGGCCTCGAAGGCGTGCACGTCGGTGCCGATGCCGACGAGCGGGATCAGCGGAGCGGTCGGCTCAGTAGGCATCGGTGGCCCTCCTGCGGGCGAGTACGGCCTCTGCGAGGACCAGGTCGAGCGGGCGGGTGACCTTGAAGGCCTCCTCGTGGCCGGGGATGACCACGACGGTGACGCCGAGCCGTTCCACCATGCCGGCGTCGTCGGTGGCGCCCTCGCCGTCGACGGCGATCGCGGCGTGCGCCCGCAGGAGGGTGGCGAGGTCGAAGCCCTGCGGGGTCTGCACGGCGCGCAGCCGGGCCCTCTCGGGCGTGGCGAGGACCGGCTCGGCCTCGCCGGGCTTGCCGGGCTCGACCTCCTTGACGGTGTCGGCCAGCGGCAGCGCGGGCACCACGGCCGGGGCTCCGTCCCGTACGGCCTCGACGACGGCGTCCACGGTGTCCACGGGGACGAGCGGGCGGGCCGCGTCGTGGATGAGTACGGAGGTGACGTCCTGCGGCAGGGCGTCCAGGCCGGCGCGAACGGACTCCTGGCGGGTGTCGCCGCCGGGGACGACGAGGAGCTCGGTCCGCTCGGGCAGCGCGTGCTCGCCCAGGAGGAGGCGCACCTCGGCGGTCTCGGCGGGCGGGGCGACCACCACGACGAGGGAGACCGCGCGGGAGCGGGCCATCGCGCGTACGGCGTGGACGAGCATCGGGGTGCCGCCGAGGGCCCGCAGGGCCTTGGGGGCACCGGGGCCGAGGCGTACCCCGCGGCCTGCGGCCGGGATCACCGCGGCGGTGCGGTGGGGGCGCGTTACGTCAGACATCAGTAGCTCCGAGCCAGGTTTGTGACTTCGGCCGACATGGGTATGGCCTGAAGGGTGCCGGGTGCGACGCCCTCGCCCCTTCCGTGACGACCGGTCGAGCAGGCTGCCCGGGCCCGGCACGCCATCGAGACGGTGGCAGTGTGGTAGTGCAGAAGAGTACGGATACGTGCGGATACAGACATGCCGCAGCGCCCGGCAACAGGTCTCTCGTGGAGGAGAGACGTTGTCATCGGGCACCGCGGCAGACTGTGCACAGAGTCTGTGCACGGGATGCCTCGCGTCAGGACGCGAGCACCTCGTCGAGGAGGGCCTCGGCCTTGTCCTCGTTCGTGTTCTCAGCGAGCGCGAGCTCGCTCACCAGGATCTGGCGTGCCTTCGCGAGCATGCGCTTCTCACCCGCGGAGAGTCCGCGCTCGCGCTCACGACGCCACAGGTCACGCACCACTTCGGCGACCTTGATGACATCGCCAGAAGCGAGCTTCTCCAGATTTGCCTTGTAGCGCCGGGACCAGTTCGTCGGCTCTTCTGCATACGGTGCGCGGAGCACCTCGAAGACCCGGTCCAGCCCGTCCTGGCCGACTACGTCGCGAACGCCGACGAACTCTGCATTGTCCGCAGGCACACGAACCGTCAGGTCGCCCTGGGCGACCTTGAGCACCAAGTAGGTCTTGTCCACGCCTTTGATCTGACGAGTCTCAATGGCCTCGATCAGCGCGGCCCCGTGATGGGGATAGACCACGGTGTCGCCAACCTTGAACGTCATGTGACAGGTACCCCTTCCGTGGCTATCCAGGGTAACACGAGAACTGACTGTTATGAATGGCGTTTTCGCAGGTCAGGGCACATCTCGGGGCTTGACAACAGCAACAGGAACGTGCTGCGGAAGGCTTGCGGAAGGGGGTATTCGCAGGTCGGGGGTGCTGCGCGGACCGGGCGAAAGGGCCACGCTACACCTGCCCGGCACCCCCATCAGTGTGACGTACGTCCCGTTTTGCCGGTTTCGGAGTCGGGAAACCGAACTACTCCGTTCGACTGGCGGCCCTCCGTACGGAGCGGGTTCCGGCCCAATCCCGAATTGATCACGAAGGGCGTTCGGCAGAATCCGGAAATTGATCAACGGGGGCCGGAGCACGATATGCGAGCCGCACATGATCGGCGAGGTGAACGCGAAGGCGAACGCCACCGGAATGCAAGATCGCGGGGGGCCTCCCAGGGTGGCGGCCCCGCTGCGGAGGGTCGGGTGCGGGGGCGGGGCGGCGGCTCGGTAACCTAAGCGCGCTGACACACCCTTAGAGCGGCTTCACCTCGGCCGTTCCGAGCGTCCACCCGCCCCTTCCGTTCGTCCAAGGAGTTGCCGCCGCCGTGAGCCGCAGCCTTCGACGCGGCGCCCTCGCCGCCACTGCCGTCGTGTTCTCGATCGCCTCGCTGGCCGCATGCGGTGCGGGCAACGACGCGCAGACCCTCCAGATCAAGCCGGACAACGCCGCCGCCACCAAGGGCCAGATCGAGGTCCAGAACGCCCTCGTGATCACCCAGGGCCAGAAGGGCGAGAAGGGCCCCGCGGTCGTTTCGGCGACGCTCTTCAACAACGGCACCAAGGCGGAGACCCTTGACAGCATCACCCTCCCGGGTGGCAAGGGCAAGGTCGCGCTGAAGCCGGCCGAAGGCTCCGGCAAGGTCACCGTGCCGGCCCTCGGCTCCGTGGTGATCGGCGGCAAGGGCAACGCCTCCGCCGTGATCGAGAACGGTTCGGCGGCCGTCCGGGACGGCGAAGTGCAGAAGGTCGTCTTCCAGCTGAGCAGCACGGGCGGTGTCGAGCTGGAGGCCTTCGTGGTCCCCAACACCGGCATGTACGCGGGCTTCGGCCCGACCGCGGCCCCGGCCGCCAGCCCGGCCGCCGGCTCCACCCCCTCCGGCGCCCCCTCCGGCTCGCCGTCGGGCTCCCCGTCGGGCGCGGCCACCGGTGCGGCCTCGGGCAGCCCGTCCGGGTCCCCCTCGGGCAGCGCCGCCGGCGCGCCGTCGGGTTCTGCCTCGCACGGCGCGGGCCACTGAGCCCGAGGTCGGCGTAGCGCCGTACACGTACGCATACGGGAAGGGCCCCCATCCGCACCAGCGGCTGGGGGCCCTTCCCGTACTGCCGGGAGGCCTTCGGTTCACGGCTCGAACGTGTAGCCGAGGCCGCGCACCGTCACCAGGTAGCGCGGCGCGCCCGGGTCGGGCTCGAGCCCCTCCCGCGTGCGCCCCTCACACGGCGAGGCCCAAGGGGGACTCACCGGCTTCGGGACGCTGTGCCGGCCTCCGACCGGCCTCCGTACTGCAGGACCGCCCTCGGCTTACGGCTCGAACTTGTAGCCGAGGCCGCGCACCGTCACCAGGTAGCGCGGCGCGCCCGGGTCGGGCTCGATCTTGGCTCGGAGGCGCTTGACGTGGACGTCGAGGGTCTTGGTGTCACCGACGTAGTCGGCGCCCCAGACCCGGTCGATCAGCTGCATGCGGGTCAGTACGCGGCCCGCGTTGCGCAGCAGCATCTCCAGCAGGTCGAACTCCTTCAGCGGGAGGTCCACCTTGCCGCCGGCGACGGTGACCACGTGGCGGTCGACGTCCATCCGTACGGGACCCGCCTCCAGCGCCGCCGGGGTGACCTCCTCCGGCTCGCCGCGCCGGCGCAGGACCGCGCGGATGCGGGCGACCAGCTCCCGCGAGGAGAAGGGCTTGGTGACGTAGTCGTCTGCTCCTATCTCCAGCCCGACGACCTTGTCGATCTCGCTGTCCTTGGCGGTCACCATGATCACGGGAACGTTGGAGCGGCCGCGCAGCTGCCGGCAGACCTCCGTGCCGGGCAGGCCGGGAAGCATCAGGTCGAGGAGGACGAGGTCGGCGCCGTTGCGCTCGAACTCGTCCAGCCCGTCGGGCCCGGTCGCGGCGATGGCGACCTCGAAGCCCTCCTTGCGGAGCATGTACGACAGGGCGTCGCTGAAGGATTCCTCATCCTCGACGACGAGCACTCGGGTCACGGAAGGACCTCCGGGGCAGGAATGGCTGGTGCGGTTCTGGGTCAGGCAGGGGTGGGGTGGGTGTGGGGGGCCGCCGCCGGGGCCGGCGCGGCTGCTTCGGGGAGCCGCAGGGTGAAGGTGGAACCCTGGCCCTCCGAGCTCCAGACCGCCACCTCCCCGCCGTGCGAGGCCGCCACGTGCTTCACGATCGCAAGGCCGAGGCCCGTTCCTCCCGTGGCACGGGAGCGGGCCGGGTCCACGCGGTAGAAGCGCTCGAAGATGCGCTCGCGGTCCTTTTCCGGGATGCCGATGCCCTGGTCGGTCACGGCGATCTCGATCAAGTCTCCCCCGGGTGCCGCCACCCTGCGTCCGGCTATGCCGACGCGGGTGCGGGCGGGGCTGTAGTTGACGGCGTTCTCGACCAGGTTTCCGAGGGCGGCCGCGAGCTGTCCGCGGTTGCCCCAGACGCGCAGGTCGGCGGTGCCGCCCGCGGCCATGGTGATCTGCTTCGAGGACGCGGTGTGGCGGCAGCGGTCGATGGCCTCGGCGACGAGCGTGTCCACGCGCACGGGCTCGGCGTCCTCCAGCGGGTCGTCGTTCTGCACCCGGGAGAGGTCGATGAGCTCCTGCACGAGATTGATCAGCCGGGTGGCCTCGATCTGCATGCGGCCGGCGAAGCGGCTGACCGCCTCGGGGTCGTCCGCGGCGTCCATGACGGCCTCGGACAGCAGCGAGATCGCCCCGACCGGGGTCTTCAGCTCGTGCGACACGTTGGCCACGAAGTCGCGGCGTACGGCCTCGATGCGGCGGGCCTCCGTGAGGTCCTCGACCAGGAGGAGCACCAGCCGGGAGCCGAGCGGGGCGACGCGCGCCGAGACCGCGAGGGCCTCGCCGCGGCCGGTGCCGCGCCGGGGCAGGTCCAGCTCCACCTGGCGTATCTCCCCGTCGCGCCGGGTGTCACGGGCCATGTGGAGCATGGGCTCGACGGCGAGCTTGCCGCCGCGGACCAGGCCGAGGGCGTACGCCGCCGAGCTGGCCTTGACCACCGCGTCGCCCTCGTCCAGTACGACGGCGGAGGAGCGCAGCACGGAGAGGACGGTGTCCACGCCGGGCGGGAGCACCGCATTGATGTCGGGGCGCATGGAGCTCCGGGTGGGGCGGGCCTGGTCGCGCTCGCTCCAGCGGAACGCCAGCATCGCGATCACACCGGTGCAAAGACCGGCGATCGCTGCAGCTGCGGCGACCGCCGCGTTCACGTCCATGGATCCAGGTTAAGCAGGCCCGACAACACTTCCACAGCCGTTCGGGTGGCACCTCGAACAGTCGTCGCCCAGAGTTCACCCTGGCGACGGGGTTGATTCACTTGTGATGCCGGAGTCGGACGCGTTTGCGGCTCACGGTGTCAACGTGGGGCCGAAGGCCGCCCCGGCCCGCCCCGGGCAGTACTGCAGTAGTAGGTCGAGAGAGGGACACGAGACATGCGCGACGCGTACCACGAGGAACTGGACTCGATCGGAGAAAGCCTGGTCGAGATGGCCCGGCTCGTCGGTTCCGCGATCGGGCGGGCCACGACGTCCATGCTCGACGCCGACCTGAAGCTCGCCGAGAGCGTCATCGCCGCCGACCAGAAGGTCGACGACCTCCAGCACGACCTGGAAGCCCGCGCCATCGCCCTGCTGGCCCGCCAGCAGCCGGTCGCCACCGACCTGCGCATCGTCGTCACCTCGCTGCGCATGAGCGCCGACCTGGAGCGCAGCGGCGACCTGGCCCAGCACGTGGCGAAGCTCGCCCGGCTGCGCTTCCCGGACACGGCGGTCCCGCGGGACCTGCACGCCACCATCCTGGAGATGGGTCAGCTGGCGCAGCGCCTGATGGCGAAGGCGGCCGAGGTGATCATCACGAAGGACGTCGACCTCGCCCTCCAGCTGGAGACGGACGACGACGAGATGGACCAGCTGCACCGCACGCTGTTCCAGCACCTGATGGACGACCGCTGGAAGCACGGCATCGAGACGGCGGTGGACGTGACGCTGCTGGGCCGCTACTACGAGCGTTTCGCGGACCACGCGGTGTCGGTGGCCAAGCGCGTCGTCTACCTGGTGACGGGTGAGCACGCGGACGACCTCCAGCAGCCGACCCAGATCGACGGCGTCTGACACCCGGGGCGCGCCGAGCCCCAATGCGCCGTTGACGCGCCGGTGGCCCTGGGCATGAATGAGGCGAAGGCAGTACGACTCCCTGTACACCGCCTGCGAGGAGGAACCATGCCCGATTCCCCCGTCCCCATCACCCCGGAGCAGGAGCAGCCGCCGAGGCCGGAGCCGCTGCGCCTCCCGCTGCTCGCAGCGTGCGGCTGCGGCTCGGGCTGCGGCTGCGGCTGCCAGTCCGGCGCCCCGTGCCAGTGCGGCGGCTGACCGCAGCCGTCACCGGCTCGACGCACGCGAAGGGCCCCGTCCGAGTTCTCTCGGCCGGGGCCCTTCGTAGTGCTTCGTACGTGTCCGCAGGGCACGCCGACGGCGAGGGCCGGTCCACGGAAAACGGGGGCGGCATCCGCCGGTGGAGCTGCCGACCGGACAACGACGACGACGAGAAGTGGCGGTATTCCCCCGCCGGCCAGGACCCGCGGTCACGAGGCGGCGCCCGCCCCGGACAGCGCACGCCTGCCGGGCGGCGCGCGCGGGCCGCGACTACGCTCCTCGGGTGAGCGACTTCCCCTGTTTCTGCCTCATCTGCGCCCCGACCGAGTTCGGCGGGCCCCCGTCGGAGCAGCGGGACGCCCGCACGACGAAGAACGTCGCGGACTACGGCTGGCACGTCATGGGCGTGGCAGGCGGTGACTCCCCCGGCGACTGGGCCTACTCCATCGGCCTGTGGCACACCCTGCGCAGCCCCGAGGTGAGCGTGTTCGGCCTGCCCTCCGACACCGCGATGCGCGTGGCGAACGCGGCGGGGGCGGCGATCCGGGGCGGCAACCCGCTCGGGCCTGACCAGCGCCGGGACGACGTCCTCGACGGCTACGACGTGATCGTCCGGCCCGTGCACCCCAGCTGGTACTACGACTTCTTCGGCGCGGGCATCGACTTCTACCAGACCCCGCCCCTGCCCATCACCCAGCTGTTCTGGCCGGACAAGGACGGCCGCTTCCCCTGGGAAGAGGGGGCCGGCGCGCACTGCCGCACGAGCCAGCCCCTGCTCTGGATCCCGAAGGAGGAGAGCGCCGGGCCGTGGACCGAGGTCGCCTGAGGCCGTCGGAGCCGGCACGCACGGGTCCGGCCCGTGGGCGCCGCCGTCCGGCGGCCTGGGCGCCCCGGGCTCGCGGCCGGTCGGCTCAGGGCCGGGGGTGCAGCGGCACGGGCAGCCGGTCGAGCACGATGCCGAACCGGGTGCGGTAGGCGGCGCGCACCTCCTCGTCGGTCGCCAGCTCCTCCTCCGTACGGTCGCCGTCCGCCGAGGTGGTGATGAGGGTGTGGTCCCGCAGGGTGATCCGGCCGCCGTCCCCGGTGAGCCGGGAGCAGACGGGGCCCTTGGTGAAGCCGGACTCCGGACTGGTGCGGTGCCACCAGGCGCCGGTCCGGAAGTCGGCGAGCCCGCGGGGGCGGGTCTCCAGCCGGTACACGGGCACCCCGTCGTGCAGCACCTCGAGGTCGCCGCCGCCCTCCCCGTCGCGCCGGGCGGGCCGCACGAGGAACACCCCGGCCGGATCCTTCTGCTCCCCCGGCTCGTCCAGGTCGAGCGGGTGTGCGGTGTGGTCGCCGAAGCCCACGTCGGCGAGCCAGCGCCCGTCGACGCGCAGCGCGAGGTGGTCGTAGGGGACGCCCGGCGCGCCGTCCTTGCCGTACACCCGGGCCTGGAGCAGTTCCACCCGGTGGCCGAGAGCGCCCAGCAACTCGGCGAACCCGGCGTTCAGTTCGTAGCAGATGCCACCGCGCCCGGCGGTCACGATCTTGTCGAAGACGGCGTCCCGGGTGAGCACGAGGTTCTCGCCCAGGTGGATCGACAGGTTCTCGAACGGCACGGCGCGCAGGTGGCACAGGTGCAGCTCGCGCAACGAGGCGGCCGTGGGCCGGGCGGGGCGCGCCGCGCCCAGGCGGCGCAGGTAGGCGTCGGTACGGGCGGTGCCGAGGGGTTCCATGGCCGCCACTCTTCCGACCGCCCGCCCACCACGCCATGCGCCATTGGACCTAGGCCCCACGGC
>NZ_JARAYQ010000019.1:0-62615 GCF_033794505.1 Streptomyces sp. MB09-01
GGTGCGACCCCGGTGGACCCGGCCGCCCCGACCGCGCCGGCGACCCCGGGCGCCACTCCGGGGGCCACTCCGGGCGAAGGCAGCGGCAAGCACCGCGGCGCCCCCGCGGCCGAGGCCCCGGTCCCGTCTGACGCCGCGTCGAAGCCCACGTACACGGTGCAGGAGGGCGACAGCCTGGCGGCCATCGCGGTTGCCAAGGGAGTCAAGGGCGGCTGGAACGGGCTCTACGAGGCCAACGAGCAGGTCATCGGCGAGGACGCCAACCTGATCAAGCCCGGGCAGAACCTGGATCTAGCCACGTAATAAGGACACTTCGGCCATCCGGAAAGACCTGATTGTCGCTTATCTGTAAGTGAGACATGTGTCTCTTCCGGTCAACTGGCGTGTCCCGCCTCGGGGCTTCCGCAAACCCCGCCCTCACCTGCGCAAACACCCCTGAGCGGAGCGCAAGTAGGGGCCCCCTCTCCCCGATGTTCCTCGTTGAACATCGGGGAGAGACCTGTCTACCTTCTGAATCGCCCGCCACCGCGGGCTCCTTCGACCGCATCGCCGAATCCTGCCGGCGGACGGGGGGAACAGTCGTCGCGTCAAGCGCCGAAGGCAGGAGCGGGGGAACCAAGGTAGGCGCCGGGAGCGGCCGTTGAGAGACGGTCACGCCACCGGCTAGGGGTTAAGACGTGCGCTAGGTCGCACGGCCGGGCAACTCACTCGCCCGAACCCGACAGCTCACCTCGCAGGCGTCGGTGAGGAGAAAATCCATGCTGCTTTCCGGCAAGGGCAAGCACCGTCGCGGCTCCAAGGCCGTCCGCATCGTCACGCTCGCCGGTGTCGCCGGTGTGGCCGTCGCCGCCCCCCTGATGGCCGCGGGCACCGCCAGTGCCGCCACCGCGTCCGAGTGGGACAAGGTCGCGCAGTGCGAGTCCGGTGGCAACTGGTCCATCAACACGGGCAACGGCTACTACGGCGGACTGCAGTTCTCGTCCTCCACGTGGGCCGGTTACGGCGGCAAGTCGTACGCCCCGCAGGCCAACCAGGCCACGAAGGCCCAGCAGATAGCCGTCGCCGAGAAGGTCCTCAAGGGCCAGGGCAAGGGCGCCTGGCCGCACTGCGGCAAGGGTCTGTCGAACTCCTCCTACGCCGGTGGCGGCACGGAGAGCTCGACGCAGAACAAGCCGAAGGCCGACTCGAAGAAGACCGAGCAGAAGGTCGCCCCGAAGGCCGCGCCGAAGAAGGAGACCAAGCGCTCCGAGGCCCCCACCACCCGCTCCGAGCGCCCCGCCGCCCCCGAGGCCCCGAAGACCGGCAACGGCTCGTACGAGGTCAAGCCGGGCGACACCCTGGGCACCATCGCCGAGGCCAACGGCGTCAAGGGCGGCTGGGAGAAGCTCTTCGAGCTGAACAAGGACATCGTCTCGGACGCCGACCTGATCTTCCCGGGTCAGAAGCTGAAGCTCAGCTGAACACTGCGGCAATAGCCGCAGGAGCGTACGCAACGCACAGCATGCCCGCCGCCCGGCGCGTCTCCCCCCACGCGCCGGGCGGCGGTGTGCGTACCGGGTGACGGGCGATATCGAGAGACCTATGTCCCGGAAGAGGGGTATTCGGTCCCTTTTTCGTCCCAGGGGTCGGGCGGTCGGGCGGTCGAGTGCTCCGGGCCGGTTAGGCTCTAAGCGGCAAGGCCGTCCCACGGCCTGACACGCCACCGCACACCCAGCGTCACATCCCAGAAGGAGATGCTCGTGCCGTCCATCGACGTCGTCGTAGCCCGGGAAATCCTGGACTCCCGAGGCAACCCCACGGTCGAGGTCGAGGTGGGCCTCGACGATGGCAGCACCGGCCGTGCTGCAGTTCCGTCCGGCGCCTCCACCGGTGCATTCGAGGCCATCGAGCTCCGTGACGGTGACCCCAACCGATACTTCGGCAAGGGTGTCGAGAAGGCCGTCCTCGCCGTCATCGAGCAGATCGGACCGGAGCTCGTCGGCTACGACGCCACCGAGCAGCGCCTGATCGACCAGGCCATGTTCGACCTGGATGCCACCGACAACAAGGGCTCGCTCGGCGCCAACGCCATCCTCGGCGTCTCCCTCGCCGTCGCGCACGCCGCGTCCGAGGCCTCGGACCTTCCGCTCTTCCGCTACCTCGGCGGTCCGAACGCGCACCTGCTGCCCGTTCCGATGATGAACATCCTCAACGGTGGGTCGCACGCCGACTCCAACGTGGACATCCAGGAGTTCATGATCGCCCCCATCGGCGCGGAGTCCTTCTCCGAGGCGCTGCGTTGGGGTGCCGAGGTCTACCACACCCTCAAGAAGGTCCTGCACACCAAGGGCCTCTCCACCGGCCTGGGCGACGAGGGCGGCTTCGCGCCGAACCTGGAGTCCAACCGCGCCGCGCTCGACCTCATCATCGAGGCCATCAAGCAGGCCGGCTACACCCCGGGCAAGGACATCGCGCTCGCGCTCGACGTCGCCGCGTCCGAGTTCTACAAGGACGGCAAGTACGAGTTCGAGGGCCAGTCCCGCTCGGCCGCCGAGATGACCGACTACTACGCCGAGCTCGTCGAGGCGTACCCGCTGGTCTCCATCGAGGACCCGCTGTTCGAGGACGACTGGGCCGGCTGGAAGACCATCACCGACCGCCTCGGCGCCAAGGTCCAGATCGTCGGCGACGACCTCTTCGTCACCAACCCCGAGCGTCTGGCCCGCGGTATCGAGGAGGGCTCCGCGAACGCCCTGCTCGTCAAGGTGAACCAGATCGGTTCGCTGACCGAGACGCTGGACGCCGTCGAGATGGCCCAGCGCAACGGCTTCAAGTGCATGATGTCCCACCGCTCCGGTGAGACCGAGGACGTCACCATCGCCGACCTCGCCGTCGCCGTGAACTGCGGTCAGATCAAGACCGGCGCCCCGGCCCGCTCGGACCGCGTCGCCAAGTACAACCAGCTGCTGCGCATCGAGGAGATCCTCGACGACGCCGCGGTGTACGCGGGCCGCAGCGCGTTCCCGCGCTTCAAGGGCTAATCACCCCCCTGAGGGGCTGGCCTCCGTACGTCCCCGCACTCGGTCCCGTACCGTGTGCGGGGACGTATTTGCGTAGTGCGTACACAGGGGAGGCGGACCAATGGCCGGGAACCGGGATCGGTTCTCCACCTTCTCCACCGCGACCAGGCTCAAGCAGCTCGGTGAGCGGACCGCCGCCCACGTCTACCGCTCGCAGTCGCGCCGGCAGGTCCGCCGCAGCCGGCTCACCGGCCGGGCCGCTCTCCTGGTGCTCGTCCTCTGTACCCTGGTCGTCGCCCTCGCGTATCCGATGCGCCAGTACGTCTCCCAGCGCACGGAGATCGCGGAGCAGCAGCGGGCGGCCGCCGCCGCGCGGGACCGCCTGGAGCGGCTGCGCGACGAGAAGGCCCGCTGGCAGGACGACGCCTACGCCGAGCAGCAGGCGCGCAGGCACCTGCACTTCCTGCGCCCGGGCGAGATCGGCTACATCATGAGCGACCCCGGGGCCCAGCCCCCGGAACCGCACCGGACCGGCCAGGCCGGCTCCGACCGGCCCTGGTACTCGAACGTCTGGGACGGCGTCGACAAGGCCGACCGCCCCGGCGACTGAACCAGTTCCATCCGTCATAGAACCGAACGAAGAGACTCCCTCCAGGCATGCAGACGCCCCCGCCCCAGACCGACCGGACCGAGCCGACCGACGCGGACATCGAGGCGTTCGAGCAGCAGCTCGGCCGCCCGCCGCGCGGGCTGCGCGCCATCGCGCACCGCTGCCCCTGCGGGCAGCCGGACGTGGTGGAGACCGCCCCGCGGCTCCCCGACGGCACCCCCTTCCCGACGCTGTACTACCTGACGTGCCCGCGCGCGGCCTCCGCGATCGGCACGCTGGAGGCCAACGGCGTGATGAAGGAGATGCAGGCCCGGCTCGCCGAGGACCCGGAACTCGCGGCCGCCTACCAGGCCGCGCACGAGGACTACATCCGGCGCCGGGACGCCATCGAGGTGCTCCAGGGCTTCCCGAGCGCCGGCGGGATGCCGGACCGGGTGAAGTGCCTGCACGTGCTGGTCGGCCACTCCCTGGCCGCGGGCCCGGGCGTGAACCCGTTCGGCGACGAGGCTCTGGCGATGCTGCCGGAGTGGTGGGCCAAGGGCGCGTGCGTCACCCCGTGCGGTGATAAGAAGAAGGAAGAGGAATCCCGGTGACCCGGGTCGCCGGCATCGACTGCGGTACGAACTCCATCCGGCTCCTCGTCGCGGACTGCGACCCGGCCACCGGTGAGCTGGCCGAGCTGGACCGGCGGATGACCATCGTCCGCCTCGGCCAGGGCGTGGACCGGACCGGGCGCCTCGCCCCGGAGGCGCTGGAACGCACCTTCGCGGCCTGCCGCGAGTACGCGGCGGTCATCGAGGAACTCGGCGCGGAGCGGGTGCGTTTCGTGGCCACCTCCGCCTCCCGGGACGCCGAGAACCGCGACGAGTTCGTCCAGGGAGTCCTGGACATCCTGGGCGTCGAGCCCGAGGTGATCTCCGGCGACCAGGAGGCCGAGTTCTCCTTCACCGGCGCCACCAGGGAACTCGTGGCGCACGATCACCTGGAACGGCCGTTCCTGGTGGTGGACATCGGCGGCGGCTCGACCGAGTTCGTGGTCGGCGAGGACCACGTGCGCGCCGCCCGCTCGGTGGACGTGGGCTGCGTCCGGATGACCGAACGCCACCTGGTGGTGGACGGGGTCGTCACCGACCCGCCGGCCCCGGAACAGATCGCCGCCATGCGGGCCGACATCGAGGCCGCCCTCGACCTGGCGGCCGAGTCGGTCCCGCTGGCCGAGGCGCGCACGCTGGTGGGCCTGGCCGGCTCGGTGACCACGGCCGCCGGGATCGTCCTCGGCCTGCCGGAGTACCTCTCCTCGGAGATCCACCACTCGCGGATCTCCTACGAGCAGGTTCGCGAGGTCGGCGAGCGGATGCTGACGGCGACGCACGCAGAGCGCGCGGCGATCCCCGTGATGCATCCGGGCCGGGTGGACGTGATCGGCGCCGGCGTCCTGGTGCTCCTGGCGATCATGGAGAGGATCGGCGCCACCGAGGTCATCGTGTCCGAGCACGACATCCTCGACGGAATCGCCTGGTCCATCGCCTGAACGACCTTCGAACCAGCGGTTGAGGGGTCTTCGGACCCGTGATCCACATCAACTTCGTGAAGTTCTTCACAAGGAAAAGGGGCCCGCGGGGTCGATGGAGGGGCCGTTTGGGTCCTTCCGGAGGCCCGCAGGCCCTTTTTTGCGCGTGTTCGTGCGATCGGCGGAGGCCGCGGGTTCCGTGTCAGAGGTACCGACGAACCCCTGTGGTCCAGTCCGGTTGAAGCCTTGGAGGCCAGTTCAGGACGGGTGAACAACGACTCCCGTTACACCGTGGTTCCCCTTGCGCGCCATGACGTCCGTCACGTGGGCGGCGGAGTGTAGCAGAGGCCCTCCGACTCCTTGTGAAGGGGCTCACGAGCGGCACCCCTTTGGGTGCTGGATACTCGTTCCATGAGCACCACGGAGCGTCCCAGGATCCTCGTTGTAGGAGGTGGGTACGTAGGCCTGTACGCAGCCAAGCGCATCATGAAGAAGATGCGTTACGGCGAGGCGACCGTCACGGTCGTCGACCCGCGCTCGTACATGACCTACCAGCCCTTCCTCCCTGAAGTGGCCGCAGGCAGCATCTCGCCTCGGCACGTCGTCGTCCCGCTGCGACGCGTGCTGCCCAAGGCAGAGGTTCTCACCGGCCGGGTCACCAGCATCGACCAGGACCGCAAGGTCGCCGTCGTCACGCCGCTGGTCGGCGAGGCGTACGAGCTTCCCTTCGACTACCTGGTGATCGCGCTCGGCGCCGTCTCCCGCACCTTCCCGATCCCCGGCCTCGCCGAACAGGGCATCGGTATGAAGGGCGTCGAAGAGGGCATCGGCCTGCGCAACCACGTCCTCGAGCAGCTCGACAAGGCCGAGTCCACGACGGACGAGAACGTCCGCCGCAAGGCCCTCACCTTCGTCTTCGTCGGCGGCGGCTTCGCCGGTGCGGAGACCATAGGCGAGGTCGAGGACATGGCCCGCGACGCCGCGAAGTACTACTCCACGATCAAGCGCGAGGACATGCGCTTCATCCTGGTCGACGCGGCCGACAAGATCCTTCCCGAGGTCGGGCCCAAGCTCGGCACCTGGGGCAAGGAGCACCTCGAGTCCCGCGGCATCGAGATCTACCTCAACACCTCCATGGACTCCTGCGTGGACGGCCACGTGGTGCTGAAGAACGGCCTCGAGGTCGACTCCAACACCATCGTGTGGACCGCCGGCGTCAAGCCCAACCCGGTGCTGGCCCGCTACGGCCTTCCGCTGGGCCCCCGCGGCCACGTGGACGCCCAGCCGACCCTCCAGGTCACGGGCACGGACTACATCTGGACCGCCGGCGACAACGCCCAGGTTCCGGACGTCGCCGCCCGCAAGGCCGGCGTCGAGAACGCCTGGTGCCCGCCGAACGCCCAGCACGCGCTGCGCCAGGCCAAGGTCCTCGGCGACAACGTCATCTCGGGCATGCGGGGCTTCCCGCAGGCCGAGTACTCGCACTCCAACAAGGGTGCGGTGGCGGGCCTCGGCCTCCACAAGGGCGTCGCGATGATCGTCATGGGCAAGATGAAGATCAAGCTCAAGGGCCGGCTCGCCTGGTACATGCACCGTGGCTACCACGGCATGGCCATGCCGACCTGGAACCGCAAGATCCGCGTCTTCGCCGACTGGACCCTCGGCATGTTCCTCAAGCGCGAGGTCGTCTCGCTGGGTGCTCTCGAGACCCCCCGCGAGGAGTTCTACGAGGCCGCCAAGCCCGCCCCGGCTCCGGCCGCCACGGCCCAGAAGGCCAAGGCTTCCTGACCCGGCGCCGGCCGGCAGGATCCTGAGCAGTACCTGCACGTCCCCGAAGGGGCCGCCCGCCATCCGTGGTGCGGGCGGCCCCTTCGGCGTACCCGGGCCCCGGGATGGGTAGATGCAGGGGTCGGAGCTTTTGTGGAGGTGCGCCATGACCGACGCCGCGCCGCGGCTGGCCGCTGTTGCCGAGACTCTGCTGGGTGCCCCGCTGCCGGTGCGCCTCCGGGCCTGGGACGGCAGCGAGGCCGGCCCGCCCACCGGCCCCGTGCTCGTCATCCACGACCGCCGTGCCGTGCGGCGGGTGCTGTGGAAGCCCGGCGAACTGGGCCTGGCCCGCGCGTGGGTGGCGGGGGAGCTGACCGTCGAGGGCGACCTGTTCGCCCTGCTGGACCACGTGGCGGGCGTCCTGTGGGAACGGCCCCAGCAGGACGGGGCGCCGCCCCCCGCGGGCCGCAGCGGGCCGCTCGCGGCCCTGGAGGCCCTCGCGCGGCGCGTCGGACCGGGCCTTCCGTTCGCCGTGCCGGAAGCCGCCCGGCTGCTCCGGGACCCGGCGCAGCGGGCCGCCATACGGGAACTGATCGCGCTCGCCGGACCCTTGCCGCCGCCCGCACCCCCCGCCGAGGAGGCGGCCCGGCGCGGCGGGCCGCGCCACAGCGAGGGCCGCGACCGCCAGGCCATCAGCCACCACTACGACGTCGGCAACGACTTCTACGAGCGGGTGCTCGGCCCCTCGATGGTGTACTCCTGCGCCTACTGGAACCCCGGCTCCACCCTGGAGGAGGCCCAGCGGGACAAGCTCGACCTGGTCTGCCGCAAGCTCGCCCTGCAGCCCGGCGACCGCCTCCTCGACGTCGGCTGCGGGTGGGGCTCGATGGCGCTGCACGCCGCCCGCGAGTACGGGGTCCGGGTCACCGGCGTCACGCTCTCGCGGGAGCAGGCCGCCTACGGTCGCAAGCGGGTCGCCGAGGAGGGCCTGGCCGATCTCGTCGAGCTGCGCATCCAGGACTACCGGGACGTCAAGGACGGCCCGTACGACGCGATTTCCTCCATCGGGATGGCCGAGCACGTGGGGGCCGACCGCTACCGGGAGTACGCCCGCACCCTGCACGCCCTGCTGCGACCCGGCGGGCGGCTGCTGAACCACCAGATCGCCCGCCCGCCGGAGCCCGACGAAGAGGCGCACCGGATCGACGCGTTCATCGACGCCTACGTCTTCCCCGACGGCGAGCTCTCCCCGCTCGGCACCACCGTGGGCGAGCTGGAACGGGCCGGCTTCGAGGTCCGCGACGTGGAGGCGCTGCGCGAGCACTACGCGCTGACCCTGCGGGCCTGGGTGGCGCGGCTGGAGAAGCACTGGGACGAGGCGGTACGGCTCACCTCGCCGGGCCGGGCCCGGGTCTGGCAGCTCTACATGGCGGCCTGCGCGCTCGGCTTCGAGCACGGCCGGCTCGGGGTCAACCAGGTGCTCGCCGTGAAGACCCCGGCCACCGGCAGCTCAGGGCTGCCGCTGCGGCTGCGCACCTGGGGGGCGTAGCGGAAACGGCGTAGCGGAAACGTATGTGCACAAAGGGACAGGCCCCGGGGCTCGATGCCCCGGGGCCCTGTCCTTCGCCGTCCCGTCCCGCTACTCGGTCTTGATGGCCGTCAGCATGTTCAGGCGGGCGGCGCTGCGGGCCGGCCACATGGCGGCCAGTACGCCGACCACGGCGGCCAGCAGGAGGAAGATGCCGATCCGGTCCCACGGGAGGACCAGCTCGTAGCTGGGCATGGCCTTCGCCAGCGTGGAGCCGACCGCCCAGGCGAGGAAGACGCCGATGACGACGCCCAGGACCGCTCCGAAGAGCGAGATCACCACGGCCTCCAGACGGATCATGTTCTTGACCCGGCTGCGGTCGAGGCCGATCGCCCGCAGCATGCCGATCTCCTGGGTCCGTTCGAAGACGGACATCGCCAGGGTGTTGACGACACCGAGCACCGAGATGATCAGCGCCATGCCGAGCAGGCCATACATGACGTTCAGCATCGTGTTGATGAGGCCGCCCATCTCGTTGCGCATGTCCTGCTGGGTGGCGACGGTGATCGCCGGGTTCTTGCCCAGGGCGTCGACGACCTTCTGCTGGCCGGCCTTGGACGCCCCGCCGTCGACGTTGACGTACACCTCGCGGATGAACGGTTCTTCGCTGTGCGGGCTGAGGACCTTGTCGTCGATGACGTACGGGGAGAGCAGGCCCTCCATGTCCTTGTAGACCGCGCCGACCTTCAGGGAGCCCTTCTCCCCGTCCTCGTACTGCACCTGGAGCGTGGAGCCGACGCCGAGCTTCTGGTCCTTGGCCGTCTTCTCGGCGACCGCGAGCTCGCCCTTGCCGAGGCTGTCGAGCGAACCGCTGAGGACCTCCACGTTGAGCAGCTGGCCGATGGTGGCGGGGTTGACGCCGGAGGCCGACCGGTAGCTCTCGCCGACCATGAAGTAGCCGGCGGTCTGCGGGGAGACGGCCTTGATGCCGGGGGCCTTGGCCAGGGTCTCGGCCACCGACTTGTCGAGGCCGCCGATGTCGCCGGCCATGGAGACCCGGTAGTCCGCCTTGAGCTTCTCGGTGCTCATGCGGTCGACGACCTTGCCCACCGTGATGCCGAGCACCGACAGGGTCGTGACCAGGGTCAGGCCGATCGCCAGGGAGGCGGCGGTGACGGCGGTGCGGCGCGGGTTGCGGACGGCGTTCTGGGAGGCCAGCTTGCCGGGGACCCCGAACACCTTCTGCAGCAGCGGGCGGACGGCCCCGATGACCGGCTTGGAGAGCAGCGGCAGCATCACGATCATGCCGATGAGCATGAAGAAGGCGCCCGCGCCGATGGTCATGCGGCCGGTGTCGCCGCCCGAGGACACGCCCATGAGGACGAGGCCGATGCCGAGGACGCTGATGATCGAGCCGAGGACGTTGCGCACGACCAGGGACTTCGCGGTGGCCGGCAGGTGGGCGCTGCCCATGGCGGCGACCGGGGCGATCCGGCCGGTGCGCCAGGCCGGCAGCAGGGCGGCGAGGGTGGTGACGAGGACGCCGATGACCAGGGCCGCGATGACGGTGCCCGGGGCGATCACGAGGTCGCCGCCCGGCAGCTTGGCGCCGAAGGAACCGATCACGGAGCGCATGGCGACCGCCAGGCCGACACCGCTGATCAGGCCGATGGCGGCGGACACGAAGCCGACGACCAGGGCCTCGGCGAGCACCGAGCGCATGACCTGACCGCGGTTGGCGCCGACGGCGCGCAGCAGGGCCAGCTCCTTGGTGCGCTGGGTTACCAGCATGGTGAAGGTGTTGTAGATCAGGAAGATGCCGACGAAGAGCGAGATGCCGGCGAAGACGAGCAGCATGGTGCCCATCTGGCCGAGGCCCTTCTCGATCTGCTTGGCCTGCTCCTTCGCGAGCGCCGCGCCGGTCTGCGCCTTGGTGTGCTTGCTGTCGATCAGCGGCTTGATGTCGGCGAGCAGCTTGTCGGCGGAGGTGCCCTTCGTGGCGCCGACCGACAGCTCCTGGAAGTAGCCGGGCTTGAGGTAGAGCTCCTGGGCGACCTTGGTGTCGAAGAGCACCAGGCTGCCGCCGGCCTGGACGGCGCCGTCCTCCGTCGTGAAGACGCCGGCGAGGGAGTACTCCTTGACCGGGCCGTTGGTGGCGACGCGGACCTTGTCGCCGACCTGGTAGTTGCCCGCGTCGGCCGTGGCCTTGTCGAGGGCGACCTCGTCGGTCCTGGCCGGGCCCGCGCCCTGTACGAAGGCGTAGCGCGGGTCCTTGCCGTCCTCGACGGGGGTGTAGTTGCCCCCCTTGTTGGACCAGCCGGAGCCGATCAGCTTGCCGTTCTCGTCACCCACGCCGGCGAAGCCGGAGACGCGGCCGGAGACGGAGTCGACGCCCGGGAGCGCCTTGACCTTGTCGAGGGTCTGCTGGCTGAGTCCGGGCTCGCCCTCCTTCTGTCCGTTCTCGTCGCGGCCCTGGCCGTACGAGGTGACGGAGACGGCGACGCCCTCGTAGTCCTTGGCGCTCTGACCGGAGAGGGACTTCTTGAGGGTGTCGGTGAAGACGAGGGTGCCGGAGACGAAGGCGACGCCGAGGGTGACGGCGAGCACCGTCATCAGCAGCCTGGCCTTGTGCGCGAGGACGTTGCGCAGGGCGGTACGGAACATGGGGGATCTCAGTCCTGGGGCTGGAAGTCTGGAGGAGGGCCGGGGAGGGAGATCCCGGGTCAGCTGGTGCGGCCCTTGGCGTCGAAGGCCTTCATGCGGTCGAGCACGCCGTCGGCGGTGGGCCCGTACATCTCGTCGACGATCCGGCCGTCGGCGAGGAAGATGACGCGGTCCGCGTACGAGGCGGCGACCGGGTCGTGGGTGACCATCACGACGGTCTGGCCGAGCTCGCGCACCGAGTTGCGCAGGAAGCCGAGGACCTCGGCGCCGGAGCGGGAGTCGAGGTTTCCGGTGGGCTCGTCACCGAAGATGATCTCGGGGCGGGAGGCCAGGGCGCGGGCGACCGCCACGCGCTGCTGCTGGCCGCCGGAGAGCTGGGTGGGGCGGTGGGAGAGGCGCTCGGAGAGGCCGACCATGCTGATCACGCTGTCCAGCCACTGCTTGTCGGCCTTGCGGCCGGCGATGTCCATGGGGAGCGTGATGTTCTCCAGGGCCGTCAGGGTCGGCAGCAGGTTGAAGGCCTGGAAGATGAAGCCGATCTTGTCCCGGCGCAGCTGGGTGAGCTGCTTGTCCTTGAGGGTGCCCAGCTCGGTGTCGCCGATCCGGACGGAGCCGGCGGAGAAGGTGTCCAGGCCGGCGACGCAGTGCATCAGCGTGGACTTGCCGGAGCCGGAGGGGCCCATGATCGCGGTGAACTGTCCCTGCGCGAAGTCCACGGAGACGTCGTCCAGGGCGACCACCTGGGTCTCGCCCTGGCCGTACACCTTGGAGAGGCCGGTGGCGCGGGCCGCCACGGCCTGGGCGGTGTGCGGGGCGTAGTTCATGGTGGTCACAGGACGGCTCCTCGATCTGCGGTGCGGGGACGATTCCATCCTTGCCGCGGGTACCCCCGCTCCGGATCAGCCGCCGAGCTTGTTTCCCGGCCCACTGGAGTCTGACGGAGGGCGCGTGCGCCTCCTCCTCTGGTATGACAGGCGCCCTGATCGGAGGGGCGGTGTCCCGGGGTGGCGGGAAGGGTGGCGCGCGGGGTGGCGCGGGCCATCGAAATCCCGTCAATCCCGTACACGTGGTGATCGGCGCCCAGAACGGGCCGACCGTGCATTCTCGGGCCTGACGATCCCTCAAGCGCCAATAAAATCAGACAACATCGGATTGACGGCCGGTCGGCGGCGACGGCGTTCCCGATAGGCTCGGATCAGCGTTGAAGGCTTTTTCCACGGGGGCCGCCACGCCCTGCCCGGATGGTGGAATGCAGACACGGCGAGCTTAAACCTCGCTGGCCTTCGGGCCGTGCCGGTTCAAGTCCGGCTCCGGGCACTCCGCAGTTCTCGCGAGGCTCGCTCCTTTATCCCCTGCGCTTCGCGCTGCCTTCTCCTAAGATCCTCCTCCAGCAGTAGGGTGCTTTCTTTGCGAGCGCATTACTCTTGTTGCAAGGCCGCGCTCGGCGGCCACGGAGGAGTGAGATGAGGAGCAGCAACCCGGTCTTCTCGCGACGGGGGTTCAGCCGCGACAACGGTGGCTACGCGGGCTTTGACGCGCCGCAGCACCAGCAGGCCGGGACCAACCCGTACGCGACGAACCCGTACGCGACCGACCCGGCCACGGGTATGCCGCAGGCGCCGGCGCGCGCCAACGCGATGACCATGGACGACGTCGTGAGCCGTACGGCCATGACGCTCGGCACGCTCATCGTGACGGCAACCCTGTCCTGGGTGTTCCTGCCCGTCGATGCCGCCAACATCAACAAGTCGTACGGCATCGCCATCGGCGCCATGCTGGTCGCGTTCGTCTTCGCGATGATCCAGTCGTTCAAGCGCAAGCCCTCCCCGGGCCTGATCCTGGCCTACGCGGCCTTCGAGGGCGTCTTCCTCGGGGTCATCAGCGCGGCCGTCAGCACCTATCTCGGCCCCGGCGTGGTCATGCAGGCCGTGATGGGCACGATGTGCGTCTTCGCCGCCGTGCTCCTCGGGTACAAGATGGGCTGGATCCGCGTCACCCGCCGCTTCTACGGCTTCGTGATGGCGGCAGCCCTGGGCTTCGTCCTCCTGATGCTCACGAACATGCTCTTCGCGGTGTTCGGCGGCGGTGACGGCCTCGGCTTCCGCAGCGGCGGCCTCGGCCTCCTGTTCGGCGCCATCGGTGTCATCCTCGGCGCCTGCTTCCTCGCCCTCGACTTCAAGCAGGTCGAGGACGGCATCACCTACGGTGCCCCGCGCGAGGAGGCCTGGCTGGCGGCCTTCGCCCTCACCATGACCCTGGTCTGGATCTACGTGGAGATGCTGCGCATCTTCTCGATCCTCTCGGGCGACGACTAGCAGGACCCGCAGGCCGCCACGGCCTGCGCGCGGTACGCACAGCACGGGGAAGGCCCCGCGAGCCACGGCTCGCGGGGCCTTCCCGCGTCTAGGGGGCACGGGGGTCGGGGGAGTGGTTCAGCCGAACCGGCGCGCTGCTCTGCGCAGGTCGTACTCGTGGATGATCGCCTTGGCCTGGCCGTACGACAGCTCGTGCGCGCCGCGCAGCCAGCTGACCTTCTCCTCGAACCGGACGAGTGAGGGGCCTTCGTCGACGGCGCGGAGCCAGTCGGAGACCTCACGACCGGTGGTCTGGGGGATTCTGTCGATCATGTTGCGGTGCGTCTGCTCGGAGAACTCTACGGACATGGGCGCCTCCGGAGGTATCGCCGTGCTGTTCTCTTCACGCCACCGTGCCGGAGAGTTCGCCCGTTGGCAATGGTGCCCGGGCGGCGCGTAAGGTCGGCCGGGTGCTTGATACTTCGCCCCTGACCGCCGTCGTGGAACGTTTCGCCGACCGGCTGCGGGCCGCGCCGCAGAGCCGCCTGCAGCAGGGAGCCGCCGCCGTGGCCCTGGAGCTGGCCCGCGAGCTGTCCGTACGGGCGCAGCGGCTGGAGACGCCCGGGCGGGCCGCGCGGGAGCTTCCGGACGCGGGCATCTTCGTCGTCGGGGACCAGGTGGCGGTGGCCGGCCTGGACCTCGCCGAGGCGCTGCGCGCCGCCGCAGGCAGCCCGGACAGCGCGACGGCCCCGTCCGAGATGCTGGACGAGGCCGTGGGGCTGGTGGAGCAGGCGGAGATCAGAGCGATGCGATGACGCGGTCCGCGAGGATGTAGACGTTGCTGTCGGGGTCCTCGGAGTCACCGCAGGAGAAGGTCAGCGCGTAGGCGCCGGAGATGCCCGAGCCGCCGAGCAGGACCGGGGCGGTGCCCGAACGCAGGGCCTCGGCGAGGCGCTCCGCGGTCTCCCGGTGCCCGGGGGTCATGCACAGCGTCGTGCCGTCGGTGAAGACGTACACGTCGAGCGTGCCCAGCGGACCGGGGCGGACGTCCGCGAGGGCCGTACGGGCCTCCGCGAGCTCCTCCAGGCGGTTGACGGTGCGCTCGTGGTCGGCGCCGGGGTGCGAGGCCTGGACCGGTACGAAGTCGGGGTGCGAGGGGTGGCGCCGGCGGGCGGCGGCCAGCTCGGCCGAATCCTCGGGGTAGCCGGGAAGCTCGTCGAGGGCGTCCTCACCCAGGACGGGCTCCAGACCCACCAGGTCGGCCTGCCGGGGCAGGAAGACGGGGCTGTCCTCGCCGAGCCCGGTCAGGCCGCCCAGCAGTGACGGGGCGTCGGCGGCGTCACGGGCCTCCTGCGCGGCCCAGAAGGCACGGGCCTCGGCCAGCTCGCGCTCGCGCTCCTCTGCGAGGGCTTCGGCCACGGCGGCTCGTATCTCCGCGGCGGGGGACTCCACGGCGCTGCGGGCGTGCGGGACGGTCGCACCGCGGTGGTGGACCGGCGCAGCCAGCTCAGTGCGCAGGGCGGTGACCTGCTTGCGCAGACCGTGGACGGCGTGCAGCGCAGCAGCGCCCACGGCCGCGGCAGCGGCAGTGGTCAGCAGCAGGGCAAGAGACATGGCGCTCACTGACTAACTCCTGAGGTGATTCGATCCCCCGACTTCCTACATCAGAGTGTCCCGACCTGGGAATGGCGTGCAGTGCATTACGTCACGAATTGGACAGGGCTTTGGTCACACCCGCACCTCCCGTACGGTCGCTGACCTGCACACATGCCAATCCCCCAGGAGATAGGTCACATCCTGGGGGAGATTCGGTCACAGGTCGGCCGCGGCGGGATTAGATCCGGTGTCAGTACGGGCCGCGGGATCCAACGGGATCCTTGCGGCGCCTGGCCCCGCCCTTGATCCAGTAGCCGGAAGCCTACTTTCGGCTACGGGCGGACGAGGCTTCGGCGCCCCTGAGCTGTCTCAGCTCAGCCGCTCGCTTTTTCGGTCGCGTTCCGCTTCGCCACCGCTGCGGGCAGGTGCCGCCCCTCGTTCCTCGGGGCGACCCCTACCCTCCGCTCCGGCTCAGCTCAGCCGCTCGCTTTTTCGGTCGCGTTCCGCTTCGCCACCGCTGCGGGCAGGTGCCGCCCCTCGTTCCTCGGGGCGACCCCTACCCTCCGCTCCGGCTCAGCTCAGCCGCTCGATGACCATGGCCATGCCCTGGCCGCCGCCGACGCACATCGTCTCGAGGCCGAACTGCTTGTCGTGGAACTGCAGGCTGTTGATCAGAGTGCCGGTGATGCGGGCACCGGTCATCCCGAAGGGGTGACCGACGGCGATGGCCCCGCCGTTGACGTTCAGCTTGTCGAGGGGGATCTCCAGGTCCCTGTACGACGGGACGACCTGGGCCGCGAAGGCCTCGTTGATCTCGAAGAGGTCGATGTCGCCAACCGTCAGGCCGGCCCGCTTCAGGGCCTGCTTCGACGCCTCGACCGGGCCCAGGCCCATGATCTCGGGGGAGAGGGCGGTGACGCCGGTGGAGACGATCCGGGCCAGCGGGGTCAGACCCAGCTCGCGGGCCTTGGTGTCGCTCATGATGACCAGCGCGGCGGCGCCGTCGTTGAGCGGGCAGCAGTTGGCGGCCGTGACCAGGCCGTCGGGGCGGAAGACGGGCTTGAGGCCCTGCACACCCTCCAGGGTCACGCCGGCGCGCGGACCGTCGTCGGTCGAGACGACCGTGCCGTCCGGGGTGGTGACCGGGGTGATCTCGCGGGCCCAGAAGCCGTTCTTGATGGCCTCTTCGGCGAGGTTCTGCGAGCGCACGCCGAACTCGTCCATGTCCTGGCGGGTCACGCCCTTGAGGCGGGCCAGGTTCTCCGCGGTCTGCCCCATCGAGATGTAGGCGTCCGGGATCAGGCCGTCCTCGCGCGGGTCGCGCCAGGAGGAGCCCTCGCTCTGCGCGACGGCGGCCGTACGGGCCTCCGCGTCGCCGAAGAGCGGGTTGTGCGTGTCCGGCAGGCCGTCCGAGGAGCCCTTCGCGAACCGGGAGACCGTCTCGACGCCCGCGGAGATGAAGACGTCGCCCTCGCCGGCCTTGATGGCGTGCAGCGCCATCCGGGAGGTCTGGAGCGAGGAGGAGCAGTAGCGGGTGATCGTGGTGCCCGGCAGGTAGTCCATGCCCATCTGCACGGCCACGATGCGGGCCAGGTTGTGGCCCTGCTCTCCGCCGGGAAGGCCGCATCCGAGCATCAGGTCGTCGATCTGGCGCGGGTCCAGCTCGGGGATCTTGGCGAGGGCGGCCTGGATGATCGTCGCGGTCAGGTCGTCCGGACGGACGTCCTTCAGGGAGCCCTTGCCGGCGCGCCCGATCGGGGAGCGGGCGGTGGAAACGATGACGGCTTCGGGCATCGGGACTCCAAGGGGGTGCGTCGTTGCGGGACCGCATGCGAAGTTACCGCCCCGTACGGTCGAGGTCACCGCTCTGGGGGTGTGATGCCGGTCGCTCCCGCGGGCGTTGCGGTCCATCGGGCGGGGCCCTGCGTGCCGGTATGTGCGGCGCCGCTGCTGGGGCCCTGCCCCGGACCCCGTGCCCCAAAACGCCGGCGGGGGCCGGTATCGGGCGCAGCCGTCAGGCCGGCCCGGAGACGCCGGCGGCGGTACCCGTGCCGGGGTCGGCCGCGGGGGACGGGTCCTCGCCCGGCACCCGGCGCCGGCGGCGGTGCTTGAGCAGGACCCACGGACCGCGGGCGGCCGTGACCTCCGTACCCGCCTGGCCCGCGGCGGCGGACGCGGCCTTCGCCACCGGAAGCATGTCCTCGTCCCGGGAGACGTCCAGCCGGTCCGACTCCGGCCACAGGCCGAGCGCCGCGCACAGCGTCGGCAGCACGGCCATGGCCGCGGTCGCGTACCCCTCCGCCGACGGGTGGTAGGAGTCCGGGCCGAACATCTCGCGGGGGTTCGCGGCGAACTCCGGGCCCAGCAGGTCACCCATGGAGACCGTACGGGCGCCCAGCGCGACCACTCCTATGGTCTGAGCGGCGGCCAGCTGGCGCGAGACGCGCCGGGCCACCCAGCGCAGCGGCTGGTACACCGGCTCGATCGTGCCCAGGTCCGGGCAGGTGCCCACGACGACCTCGGCCCCCGCCATCCGCAGTCGCCGCACGGCCGAGGTCAGGCAGCGCACGGACTGGGTCGGGGGCATCCGGCGCGTCACGTCGTTCGCGCCGATCATGATCACGCACACGTCCGGGGCGGGTCCCGCGTCGTTCAGCAGCAGCCCCACCTGCCGGTCCAGGTCGTCCGACATGGCCCCCGACAGGGCCACGTTGCGCAGCTCCACCGGTCGCTCGGCCACCGCCGCCAGCCCGGACGCCAGCAGGGCGGCCGGAGTCTGCCGGGCCCGCCGTACGCCGAGTCCCGCGGCCGTGGAATCGCCCAGCATGCCCAGGCGCAGCGGGCCCGGGCTCTGTTCGGGGCCGCCGAACTCGCTCCCGTAGAGCCCGTCGGCGCGCGGCGGCTCGCCCAGCCCGGTGCCCACCGTCCGCTTCGCGAACTGCACCTCGGCCAGCACCAGCCCCACCGCGGCGGCCCCGACCAGTCCGAGTCCGCCCCCGCCGTACGCTGCCCCCGCCGCGATCCGGCGGGCCGTTCTCGCCCTGGACACCCTTCAGGCCACCTCCTCGGTCCTCATTGACCCCTACCTGCCCCGTACACACGGTCGGCCAATCCCTTTCGGCATACCCTGGCGGTGCCTCCCGGAGAACCCGTGGAGTCCCCTCCTTGGAGAACATGGTGCAATTCCACGACTCGATGATCAGCCTCGTCGGCAACACCCCGCTGGTGAAGCTCAACCGTGTGACCGAAGGCCTGCAGGCCACCGTCCTTGCGAAGGTCGAGTACTTCAATCCCGGCGGATCCGTGAAGGACCGGATCGCCGTACGGATGATCGAGGCCGCCGAGCAGAGCGGAGCCCTCAAGCCCGGTGGCACCATCGTGGAGCCGACCAGCGGCAACACGGGTGTAGGACTCGCCATCGTGGCCCAGCAGAAGGGCTACAAGTGCATCTTCGTCTGCCCTGACAAGGTGTCCATGGACAAGATCAACGTGATGCGCGCGTACGGCGCGGAGGTCGTGGTCTGCCCGACCGCCGTCGACCCCGAGCACCCGGACTCGTACTACAACGTGTCCGACCGCCTCGCGCGCGAGCCCGGCGCCTGGAAGCCCGACCAGTACAGCAACCCGAACAACCCCCGTTCGCACTACGAGACCACCGGTCCCGAACTGTGGGAGCAGACGGACGGGAAGATCACCCACTTCGTCGCCGGCGTCGGCACGGGCGGCACGATCTCGGGTACGGGCAACTACCTCAAGGAGGTGTCCGGCGGGAAGGTCAAGGTCATCGGCGCCGACCCCGAGGGCTCGGTGTACTCCGGCGGCTCCGGCCGCCCCTACCTCGTCGAGGGTGTCGGCGAGGACTTCTGGCCGACCGCGTACGACCCGAACGTGACGGACGAGATCATCGCGGTGTCCGACAAGGACTCCTTCCAGATGACCCGCCGGCTCGCCAAGGAGGAGGGCCTCCTCGTCGGCGGCTCCTGCGGCATGGCCGTCGTGGCCGCGCTGAAGGCCGCCGAGGGCCTCGGCCCGGACGACGTGGTCGTCGTCCTGCTGCCGGACAGCGGCCGCGGCTACATGAGCAAGATCTTCAGCGACGAGTGGATGGCGGGCCACGGCTTCCTGGAGGAGGCCGGACCGGCCGCCCGCATCGGCGACGTGCTGAACGACAAGGAGGGCGGCATCCCCTCCCTCGTCCACATGCACCCCGAGGAGACGGTCGGTCAGGCGATCGAGGTCCTGCGGGAGTACGGCGTCTCGCAGATGCCCATCGTCAAGCCGGGCGCCGGTCACCCGGACGTGATGGCCGCCGAGGTCATCGGCTCCGTCGTCGAGAAGGAGCTGCTGGCGGCGCTGTTCGCGCAGCGGGCATCGCTGACCGACCCGCTGGAGAAGCACATGAGCTCGCCGCTGCCGCAGGTCGGCTCGGGCGAGCCGGTGTCCGAACTGATGGCGGTGCTCGGTGAGGCCGACGCGGCGATCGTGCTGGTCGAGGGCAAGCCCACCGGTGTGGTGAGCCGTCAGGACCTGCTGGCGTTCCTCGCCAAGTCCTCGAAGTAGCCGGTACGGGGCCGCGCGTGGCAGCGCGCGGCCTTCGCGCAAACGGTACGGGTACGACACGTGACGGCAGCACCGGCTTAACACGGCTCCGGCACAGTGGTGGTTGTCGGCAGGGAAGCCCGGGAGACCGGATCCCGGCCGGCACCACCGAACGGCGTACGCGCACCTCCGGAGCGGCTCCCGGACCGCGCGGACGCCACGGACGCGGACGGCCCTGACCCGGCCGTGTCCTTCGCGGGGACCGCCGTCGTCCCGCCCCTCGGGCGACCGAGGGTGCGGCGGTCCCCGCGCAACTCTTCCGGCCCCGCCGGCGCCTCGGGCGCGGGGGGCTGCGCCCCCGCGCCACACCTACGGCCGGTCGCCGGACCCGCGCCGGAACCGCTTGCCGGCGTGGATGAAGTTCACGCCCACGATCCCGGCCCAGGTGACCAGGAGGCCGCTCAGGTGCGCCTCCGCGGCGGCGATGGCCGACAGCGGGACCGCCAGCACCAGGGTGATGATCGCGAAGCCGAAGCGTTCGCCGAAGTTGCCGTCCGCCGGCGAGGCGGAGGGGCGGGTGTCGCCGCGGGCCGCGGACAGGCGTTCCTCCGCGAGGCGCCGCCGGACCTGGGTGTCGACCTTCTCGACGAACGAGTCCACCAGTGCGGCCTCGTACTCCGGACCCAGCTCCCGCCGGGCGTCCATCGTGGCGTCGAGTTCCTTCTTCAGCTCTTGGGCGTGGGCGTCCATGCCCCCACGGTAGGAAGCGCCGCGGGCCCCGGCACTGGGGATAGCCCCCCTATCCGGATCGCGGGCACGGCTTGCCCCGCTGCATAACCGCATGCACAGTGCTCCGTGACTGAATAACTCACCGGGACGGAGGGGGCGGCATGAGTGACAGCCCGGCCACGCGGCTGCAGAAGCTGTTCGAGGGGCACCGGCTGACGCCGACCCAGCGGCGGATCGCGCACTGCATGGTCCGCGGAGCGGCGGAGGTGCCCTTCCTGTCGAGCGTCGAGCTCGCCGAGCTGGCCGGGGTAAGCCAGCCGTCGGTGACGCGGTTCGCGGTGGCGCTGGGCTTCGACGGCTATCCCGCGCTGCGCCGGCACCTGCGCGAGGTGGCTCCCGCCGAGCGGCCCGAGGCCGCGCAGGAGGACTCGTACAACGAGTACCAGCAGGCCGTGCTCGGCGAGATCGAGAACCTGCGGCAGCTGGCCGGGATGCTCGCCGATCCCTCGCCCGTCGAGGAAGCGGGGCGGCTGCTCGCGGCCTCGACCCCGCTGCCGGTGCTCGGGCTGCGGGCGGCGTCCTCGCAGGCGCGCGGGTTCGCGTACTTCGCGGCCAAGGTGCACCCGGACGTGCGGCTCCTCGACGAGGGCGGCTCGATGCTCGCCGACCGGATCGACGCGGCCGTCGGCGCGGGGGCCTCGGCGCTGCTGTGCTTCGCGCTGCCGCGGCATCCCCGGGAGGTGGCGGAGGCGCTGGAGTACGGGCGGGCGGCCGGGCTGACCGTGGTGACGGTCGCCGACTCGGCCTTCGCGCCCGTGGCCCGCCACTCGGACCTGCTGATCCCGGCGCCGGTCGGTACCGGGCTGGCGTTCGACACGGCGTGCGCGCCGATGCTGCTGGGGCGGGTGCTGCTGGAGGCGATGGCGGACGCCCTCCCGGACGCACAGGCCCGCCTGGAAGCCTTCGACGCCCGAGCCGCGGCGCGGGGGCTGTTCGTGGAGTAGCCCGCGGTCCCAGCGGTAGTCCAGCTCCGCCAGCTCGTTCGCCGGCCGGTCGCGCAGCGCCGGGATCCGCAGGAGGACCGGGAGCAGGGCGTTGCGCACGGTGCGCAGCGCCCGGCTGCGGGTGGTCGCGATCCGGGTCATCCGGTCGGTGAGGGCCACCACCCGCAGGGCGACCGGGCGGTGGCGCGCCTCGTAGCCGTCGAGGTCCCCGGCGGCCAGGGCGCGGCCGAGCGCGTAGCCGTCCTGGATGCCGGTGTTCATGCCCTGCCCGCCGGCCGGCCGGACTGTGCACGTGCGCGGCGTCCCCGGCCAGCAGCAGCAGCCGCCCGGCCCGGTAGCGGTCGGCGACCCGGTGGTGGATCCGGAACCGGGAGGACCGGACGAGTGTGCGGACGGCTGCCCGGCCGGGGACGCGCTCGTCGAGCAGAACTGGTTCCAGCCGGCGCCGGTGGGCCGCGTCGCGGTCTTGCGGTCGCCGCATCCGGCGGTGCTGCCGCCCCCCGGCGAAGGCGAGGTCCGGCTCGGAGGGGCCTCGGCGACGGTGGCGACGATCCGGTAGCGCCCACCCCGTGGTCTCCGGCAGGGGAGGTGCCCCCGGGCAGCGGGGCGATCACGGTGAGCCCGGTGGCGCCGAAGGCGAGCGTGACCTCGTGCGGACCCGGGGCCGGTCCATGACGACGTCGGCGAGGACGAAGGACTCCCCGTAGGCGCTGCCCTCGAAGGCGATGCCGGCGGCCTCGCGGACCGCTGGCCCTCGCTAGCGGGTCGGGCCCTGACCCGCTACCTCCTGCGGCTCCCGGCGGTGGTCGTCCTGACCCCGGAGGGCGTGGTCCAGGGCCTGGCCCGGCCCTGGCGGCCACCCTCTCCGCCTGAGGGCCGTCGGCCGGCGTGCGCTCCGCTGCCGGGGGTCCGGGGCGGGCCCCGGGGCTACAACAGGACGTCGCGGAAGTCTCCGCCCGCCTCCGTGACGATCGACGGCAGGTCCTGCGCCGGGCGGGCGAGGCTGAAGCGGACATGGCCCTCCGGGCCCACCGTGAAGCCGTGGACCGCCGGGCGGGGCAGGCTGTTGTAGCCGTAGTGGGCGGTGAAGAAGTACGCGCCGGTGTCCGGCACACCGATCAGGTCGCCGGGGGCGAGCAGCGGCAGCTCACGGGCCGTCGCGAGCAGGTCCCCCGCGAAGCAGGCCGGCCCCGCCACGTCCTGGGCGACCGGGTCGCCGGTCTTCGGGGCTCCCTTGGCGTCGTACGGCAGGATCCGCACCGGCCACGCCGCCGGGGCGTACGCGGTGCGCGTCGCCAGCTGCACCCCGGCGTGGGTGAGGGCGATCGGCCGGGACCCGGTGGTCTTGGTGTACTCGACCCGGGCCAGGACGAGGCCGTGCTTGGCGAGCAGGGACCGGCCGAACTCCGTGACCAAGCCGTACGCGCCGGAGAACAGGGCGGGGGCCGCCTCGCGCAGCGCGGCCACGTACTCCGCGAACCGGGGCGTCCCCTCGTCCGAGGCGAAGTTCACCGGCAGGCCGCCGCCGATGTCGAGGGTGTCGACCTGGCGGCGCCCGGCGGCCGCGTTGATCTCCTCGGCCAGCGCGTGCAGTTCCCGTACGCCCTCCGCGATCAGGGCCAGGGGGACGCCCTGCGAGCCCGAGTGGACGTGCAGGCGGGTGAGCCACGGCCGGTCCAGATACGCCCGGACGAGCCACTCGCGCGCGCCGGGATCGCGCAGGGCGATCCCGAACTTCGAGGTCGCCGTGGCGGTGGACAGCGCGTCGATGGTGCCGGCGCCGGTCTGCGGGTTGATCCGCAGGCCGATCGGCGCTCCGGTGGGCGCCTGCGCGACGAGCGCGTCCAGCCGTGCCAGCTCCTGCGGGTTGTCGGCGTTGACGGCGATGCCCAGGGCCAGGGCCTCGCGCAGTTCGGCGGCCGTCTTGGCGGGGGAGTCCAGGACGGTCCGCCCGGCGGGCACCCCGGCCGCGCGGGCCAGCGCCAGCTCGCCGGGGCTGGCCACCTCGCAGCCGAGCCCGGCGTCCGCGAGCAGCCGCAGCACCGGGACGAGCGGGGCGGCCTTGACGGCGAAGGCGTGCAGGACGGGGGTGCCGGGGGCCAGCGCGGCCGCGAAGGCGCTGGTCAGGGCGGCGGCGGAGGCGCGGATCCCGGCGGTGTCGAGCAGGCAGGTCAGCGGCTCCGCGGAGTCGGCCCCGCCCACGAGTCCCTGGTCGACGGCGGCCCGTACGGCCAGATCGCGGCGCGCGGAGGCGTCCCCGCCCCCGTCCGTGTGTGCAGCCATGTCCGCCATCCCATCATTCGACGGGGCCGCCCGCAGCTGTTGACTGAATCTATTCAGCGCGTCAGGATGTGAATGGAAATACCAACATCGGAGGAGGCACCCGCCATGTCAGGACCCCGCCCCGTACGTGCCGCGCGAGGCACCGAGCTCAGCACCCTGGGATGGCAGCAGGAGGCCGCGCTGCGGATGCTCCAGAACAACCTCGACCCCGAGGTCGCCGAGCACCCCGACAAGCTCGTCGTCTACGGCGGCACCGGCAAGGCCGCCCGCGACTGGCGCTCGTACGACGCGATGGTCCGCACCCTCCAGACCCTCAAGCAGGACGAGACGATGCTCGTCCAGTCCGGCCGCCCGGTCGGCGTGATGCAGACCCACGAGTGGGCGCCGCGCGTCCTGCTCGCCAACTCCAACCTCGTCGGCGACTGGGCCAACTGGGAGGAGTTCCGCCGCCTGGAGCAGCTGGGCCTGACCATGTACGGCCAGATGACGGCCGGTTCGTGGATCTACATCGGCACCCAGGGCATCCTCCAGGGCACCTACGAGACCTTCGCGGCCGTCGCCGCCAAGAAGTTCGACGGCACCCTCGCCGGCACCATCACCCTGACCGCCGGCCTCGGCGGCATGGGCGGCGCCCAGCCGCTGGCCGTGACGATGAACGACGGCGTCGCGATCTGCATCGACGTCGACCCGCGCGCCATCGAGCGCCGCATCGAGCACCGCTACCTGGACGTGAAGGCCGACAGCCTGCAGCACGCCCTGCAGCTGGCCGTCGAGGCCCGCGACGCCCGCAAGCCGCTCTCCATCGGCCTGCTCGGCAACGCCGCCGACCTGCTCCCGCAGATGCTGGCCGAGGGCGCCCCGATCGACATCGTGACGGACCAGACCTCCGCGCACGACCCGCTCGCCTATCTGCCGACCGGCGTCGACTTCGACGACATGGCCGCCTACGCCGCCAAGGACCCGGCCGGCTTCACCACCCGGGCCCGCGAGTCCATGGCCAAGCACGTCGAGGCCATGGTCGGCTTCATGGACGCCGGCGCCGAGGTCTTCGACTACGGCAACTCCATCCGCGGCGAGGCCCAGCTGGCCGGCTACGACCGCGCCTTCGCCTTCCCCGGCTTCGTCCCCGCCTACATCCGGCCGCTGTTCTGCGAGGGCAAGGGCCCCTTCCGCTGGGCGGCGCTGTCCGGCGAGGCCTCGGACATCCACAAGACCGACAAGGCGATGCTGGAGCTCTTCCCGGAGAACGAGTCCCTGCACCGCTGGATCAAGATGGCCGGCGAGCGCGTCCACTTCCAGGGCCTGCCCGCGCGCATCTGCTGGCTCGGCTACGGCGAGCGCGACAAGGCCGGCGAGCGCTTCAACGAGATGGTCGCCGACGGCACCCTCGCCGCCCCGCTCGTCATCGGCCGCGACCACCTCGACTGCGGCTCCGTCGCCTCCCCGTACCGCGAGACCGAGGCCATGCTCGACGGCTCCGACGCCATCGCCGACTGGCCGCTGCTCAACGCCATGGTCAACGTGGCCTCCGGCGCCTCCTGGGTCTCCCTCCACCACGGCGGCGGCGTCGGCATGGGCCGCTCCATCCACGCGGGTCAGGTCACCGTCGCCGACGGCACCCCGCTGGCCGGCGAGAAGATCCGCCGCGTCCTCACCAACGACCCGGGCATGGGCGTCATCCGCCACGTCGACGCCGGCTACGACATCGCCGAGTCGGTCGCCGACGAGCGCGGCGTCCGCGTGCCGATGCGCGAAGGCGACGACGCGTGACCTTCCACGACATGTGGGCCGAGCTCGCCCCCATCGGCCGCCACGCCGACTCCGGCGGGTACCGACGCTACGCCTGGAGCGGGGCCGACGCCGACTGCCGGACCTGGTTCCAGGAGCAGGCCGAGGCGCGCGGGCTCACGTACGAGACCGACCGCAACGGCAACCAGTGGGCCTGGCTCGGCGACCCCCTCGCGGGGGACGCCGTGGTCACCGGCTCGCACCTGGACTCCGTCCCCGACGGCGGGGCCTTCGACGGCCCCCTCGGGGTGGTGTCCTCCTTCGCGGCCCTGGACGAACTCCGCAGGAGGGGCGCGGAGTTCTCCAGGCCACTCGCCATCACCAACTTCGGTGACGAGGAAGGGGCCCGCTTCGGCCTCGCCTGCGTCGGCTCCCGGCTCGCCGCCGGCCAGCTGACCAAGGAGAAGGCGTACGAGCTCCGCGACGCCGACGGCATCGGCCTGCCGCAGGCCATGGAGGCCGCCGGATACGACCCCGAGGCCATCGGGGCCGACCCCGAACGGCTGGGCCGGATCGGCGCCTTCGTCGAGCTGCACGTCGAACAGGGCCGCGCGCTCGACCTGTCCGGTGACCGGGTCGGCATCGCCTCGGCGATCTGGCCGCACGGCCGCTGGCGGTTCGATTTCCGCGGCGAGGCCAACCACGCCGGCACCACCCGGCTCGTCGACCGCCGCGACCCGATGCTCACCTACGCGGCGACCGTCCTCGCGGCCCGCACCGAGGCGGCCCTCGCCGGGGCCGTGGCCACCTTCGGGAAGATCTCGGTCGAGCCCAACGGGGTCAACGCCATCCCCTCCCTCGTGCGCGGCTGGCTCGACTCCCGGGCAGCCGACCAGGCCACCCTCGACACGGTCGTCACCGCCATCGAGAAGGCCGCCCGCGAGCGCGCCGACCAGGACGGCATCGACCTCGGCATCGTCCGGGAGTCCTTCACCCCGGTCGTCGAGTTCGAGCACGCCCTGCGCGACGAGATGAACCGGATCCTGGGCGGGGCCGTCCCCGTCCTCGGCACCGGCGCGGGACACGACGCGGGAATCCTCTCCGCGGCCGTCCCGACCGCCATGCTGTTCGTACGGAACCCCACCGGCGTCTCCCACTCCCCGAAGGAGTTCGCCGCCGAGGACGACTGCGTGGCCGGCGTCCTCGCCCTCGCCGACGTACTGGAAGGTCTCGCGTGCCGCTGACCGCGCACAAGACGTACTGGCTGGAACACGCCTGGCTCGGCACCCACGTCGAGCCGGGCGTGGCCCTGGCCGTGTCCGCCGACGGCCGGATCGCCGACCTGCGCACCGGCGTGGACACCCCGCCCCCCGGCGCGGAGGTCCTGCGCGGCCTGACGCTGCCGGGCCTGGCCAACGCCCACAGCCACGCCTTCCACCGGGCCCTGCGCTCCACGGTCCAGGTCGGCTCCGGCACCTTCTGGACCTGGCGCGACCTCATGTACAAGGTCGCCCAGAACCTCACCCCCGACAGCTACTTCGCGCTCGCCCGCGCCGTGTACGCGGAGATGGCGCTGGCCGGCATCACCAACGTCGGCGAGTTCCACTACGTCCACCACGCGCCCGGCGGCGCCCCGTACGCCGATCCCAACGCCATGGGCGAGGCCCTGATCGAAGCAGCCGCCGCGGCCGGCATCCGGATCACCCTCCTCGACACGGCCTACCTCTCGGCCGGCTTCGGGCAGGCCCCGAACCCGCACCAGCAGCGCTTCTCCGACGGCACCGCCGAGGCCTGGGCCGAACGCGCCTCCGCCCTCAAGCCCCGCGAGCACGCCCTGGTCGGCGCCGCGATCCACTCGGTCCGCGCCGTGCCCGCCGACCAGCTGGCCACCGTCGCCCGCTGGGCCGAGGAGCGCGAGGCGCCCCTGCACGTCCACCTCTCCGAGCAGACCGCCGAGAACGACGCCTGCCAGGCCGCCCACGGCCGGACCCCCACCCAGCTGCTCGCCGACCACGGGGTGCTCGGCCCGCGCACCACCGGCGTCCACAACACCCACCTGACCGACGCGGACATCGCCCTGCTCGGCGGGACCACCACCGGCACCTGTATGTGCCCCACCACCGAACGTGACCTCGCCGACGGCATCGGCCCGGCGACCCGCCTCCAGCACGCGGGCAGCCCGCTCTCGCTCGGCAGCGACAGCCACGCCGTGATCGACCTGCTGGAGGAGGCCCGCGCGATGGAGCTGAACGAGCGCCTGCGCAGCCGCACCCGGGGCCACTGGACGGCGAACGCGCTGCTCGCCGCCGCCACCGAGGACGGGCACGCGGCCCTCGGGCTCCCGGACGCGGGCCGCCTGGAGGCGGGCGCGCTCGCGGACTTCACCACGATCGCGCTGGACTCCGTCCGGACGGCCGGTCCGCCGGCCCGGCTGGGCGCCGAGACGGCGGTCTTCGCCGCCACCGCGTCGGACGTCCGCCACACGGTCGTGGCCGGCCGCCACATCGTCCGCGACGGCGCCCACACCCTCGTCCCGGACGTTCCCGCCGCCCTGACCGAGTCCATCGCCGCCGTCCGAGGCTGACGCCGTCTTTTCCCCACCCCGCCCCTTCCCGGCGAGCCTGGATCTTCCGCCTCGCCGGCGTGTGAGGCGCGGGTCCGGGCGGAGCCCGGGAAACGGACCAAGGGCGGGGCGGGGAGAGAAACCTGGAGAGGAACCATGACCACCACCTGCATCACCAACATCGGCAGCCTCGTCACCAACGACCCCGCCCTCGGCGACGGCTCGCCGCTCGGCCTGCTCGAGAACGCGGCCGTCGTCATCGACGGTGACAAGGTCGCCTGGGTCGGCCCCGCCGCCAAGGCGCCGGCCGCGGACGAGAGCTTCGACGCACAGGGCCGCGCCCTGATCCCCGGCTTCGTGGACTCCCACTCGCACCTCGTCTTCGCCGGCGACCGCACCGCCGAGTTCAACGCCCGCATGTCCGGCCGCAGCTACTCCGCCGGAGGCATCCGCACCACCGTCGCCGCCACCCGCTCCGCCACCGACGCCGAGCTCGAAGCCAACCTGGTGCGCCACCTCGACGAGGCCCGCCGCCAGGGCACCACCACTTTCGAGACCAAGTCCGGCTACGGCCTCACCGTCGCCGACGAGGCCCGCGCCCTGCGGATCGCCGCCGCGCACACCGAGGAGGTCACCTACCTCGGCGCGCACATCGTCTCCCCGGACTACGCCGAGGACCCGGCGGCCTACGTGGACCTCGTCACCGGCGAGATGCTGGCGGCCTGCGCCCCGTACGCCCGCTGGGTGGACGTCTTCTGCGAGAAGGGCGCCTTCGACGGCGACCAGGCCCGTGCGATCCTCACCGCGGGCGCCGCCGCCGGCCTGATCCCGCGGGTGCACGCCAACCAGCTGTCCTACGGCCCCGGCGTACAGCTCGCCGTGGAGCTGGAGGCCGCCTCCGCCGACCACTGCACCCACCTCACCGACGCCGACGTGGACGCCCTCGCCCAGGCCGCGGGGACCACGGTCGCCACCCTGCTGCCCGGCGCCGAGTTCTCCACCCGCGCGGTGTGGCCCGACGCCCGCCGCCTGATCGACGCGGGCGCCACCGTCGCGCTGTCCACGGACTGCAACCCCGGCTCCTCCTACACGAGTTCCATGCCGTTCTGCATCGCCCTCGCCGTGCGCGACATGCGGATGACCCCGGACGAGGCCCTGTGGTCGGCCACCGCCGGCGGCGCCCGCGCCCTGCGCCGCGAGGACATCGGCGTCGTGACCCCCGGGGCCCGCGCCGACCTGGCCCTGCTGGACGCCCCGAGCCACGTCCACCTCGCCTACCGCCCGGGCGTCCCGCTCGTCTCGGCCGTCTGGCAGCGGGGCCGCCGGGCGCACTGACGAACGGTCAATCCGGGGCTGTCCTTTGTCTTCCCTCCGTAAGAGCCCGGGCGTACCTTGAGCCACCGATCTGATGTGTCGTCAGTTAATTGTGGCCCGAGGGGAAGACGAAGGTGTCCGACCGCAAACGCTCCACCGCGCTCGCGCTGGCCTCCGCGCTGGCCGGATCGGCGGTCCTGCTGGCCGCCCCCGCAGCCCACGCCGCCGTCGTCGACGTGGCGTACGACTGCAAGACCCCGATCGGGGACAAGTCGGCGATCTCGCCCATCGACATCAAGGCCGTCAAGGACGGCGAGGCGTACAAGCTGACGATGTCCTTCCAGAAGGGCGTCTCGTCCAGCCCCATCGAACTGGGCAAGGGCGCGATGAGCCCCAGCGCCGTCATCCTCGTCGACGGTGCCGAGAAGGTGTCCGTACCGGTCTCCGGCCCGCCCAACCCCGAGGCCGCGCCCGCCGACACACCCATCAAGATCACCGACCTCTCGGGCACCTACACGCCCAAGAAGAGCGGCGAGGTCACCTTCACCGCCGGTGTGCTCACCATCAAGGCGATGGGCACCACGACCACCTGCACCCCGGGCAACAGCCCCGGACCGTCCCTCGAGCTCGACGTCACGGCCGCCGGCGGCGCCACCGCCCAGTCCGGCGGCGGCTCGGACGAGGGCACCCTCCCGCAGACCGGACCCACCGACTCCGCCCTCGCCCTCGGCACCCTCGGCGGCACGGTGCTGCTCTCCGGCGTCGCCGGCGTGCTCTGGCTGACCCGGCGCGGCCGGCGGGCCCGGTCCTGAACGGAGCACCCCCGGCCATGCCCGTGCTCCACGTCCCCCACCGCCTCCAGCGCGCCGGCCTGATCCTGCTCGCCGCCACGGCCCTGTACGCGGGCCCCGCCCAGCCCGCGTACGGCGCGACCGCCGACGAACCGGGCTGGACCGCCGAACCCGCCGCCGGCCAGGCCGTTCCCCGCACCGGCGACGCCCGCCCGTACGCCACGCGCCCGTACTTCTACATGGCGGGCACCGCCGGCACCGTGCTGGAGGACCGTCTCGCCCTGGCCAACACCACCGACCAGGAGCACACCGTCACCCTGCGCGGGGCCGACGCCTACAACACCGCCGACGGCGCCTTCGCGGTCCGCCCCGCCGGGTCGACCGGCGCCGGAGCCTGGATCAGCTTCGGCGCCGGAGCCACCGTGAAGATCCCGCCCCACACCCGTGCGGTGGTCCCCTTCACCGTCACCGTGCCGCCCTCGTCCCCGCCCGGCGACCACCCCGCCGCCGTGGTCGCCACCGGGGCCGGCCGCGAGGTGGGCGTACGGGTCCACCTGCGGGTCGGCGGCCCCACCCTGGCCGCCCTCACCGTCGAGGACGTCGCCGTACGGGGCCGGGGCGCGGCCGCGGTCGTCGCGTACACCCTGGTCAACCGCGGCAACGTCGCCCTGGCCCCCGAGCTGTCCCTGCGCGTCGAGGGGCGCTTCGGCGAGGTACCGGGCCGTGGCGCCCGGGCCCTGCCCGTCGAACTGCTCCCGGGTCAGCGGGTCGAGCTGACCGAACCGTGGCCCGGCGCTCCGGTGCTCGACCGGGTCCGCGTCAGCGTCACCGTCACCGCACCCGGCGGCGCCCGCGCCGAGGGGAGCGCCTCCGCCTGGTTCGTGCCGTGGCGGGCCGCCGGCTGGACGGGCCTCGGCCTGCTCGGCCTCGGCGGGACCACGCTGGCCGCGCTGTTCCTCGTACGGGGCCGGCGCACCCGGCAGGACCCGACCGGCGGCGAGGAGCCCGGAGGGACCTCCGTGCGGCCCGGCCCGCCCCCTGCACCGGAACACCAACTGACGGGAGCGTCCAGGTGAGCGCCATGGTCGGCGGCAAGGTCCGCGGCAAGGCCGGCCCCACGGTCCGGTTCCTCCTGGCGGGGCTCGCGGGTCTGGCGGTGTGCGCCCTCGCGCTGTTCCCCGCCGCCCCGGCCGCGGCCGACGAGGGCAAGCCCACCGTCGCCCTCTCGCTGCAGGAGGCCGCCAAGGGCACGGAGATCACCGTCACCGGCACCGGCTGGCGGGCCAAGACGCTGGTGATGCTGCTGGTCTGCGGGCAGAACATGATCGGCGGCACCAACAGCTGCGCCAACGCCGACGGCACCGCCGTCTCCGTCGCCGACGACGGACGGTTCGCCGCCCAGCTGGCCGTGGTCGCGCCGCCCAAGCCCTGCCCCTGCGTCGTCAACGTCACCTCCGTCAACGGCGACCAGTCCACCGTCGCGGCTGCGCTGAAGATCACCGATCACCCGGTGGCCGAACTGCCCGCCGAATCCGGCACGGCCCGCCTCGCGATGCTCACCGGGGTCCGGCTGGAGGGCGAGGACGGGGTGCTGACCTGGTTCGGTGCCCCGCCGAGCCGGAAGTTCGAGGTCACCGTCGGCAATCTCGGCTCGGCCCCGGTCAAGGACCCGGTCTTCCAGCTCGGCACCGCCCACGGGGTGTTCGCCCCGCTGTGGGAGGAGGTCCGGTGGAAGGGCACCATCCCGCCCGGCGGCAAGGCGGAGATCGCCCTCGACGTCGCCCTCACCGCCGGCGCCCACGGCGACTACACGATCTCCCTCAAGTACGGCGAGACCGTCGTGGCCACCCAGCCCTGGGGCGTGGACCGCCCGTACGGGGTGCTGCTCTTCCGGGGCCTGCTCCTGCTCGTGATCCCGGCCGCGGTCTTCCGCATCGGCATGGCCGTCGTCGACAAGGTCCGGCCGCGCGCCGTGCCCGCGGCCGGCCGCCACCGGGGCGCGCGGCCCGCGGAAGCGGCATCGGCCGTGACGGCCCGGCTGCCCCGGCTGCCCGCCCTGCGCCACGCCGCGCCGGCCCGCTCCGCGCAGCCGGCGGAGCCCCCTTCGACCACCACGGCGGTCCTGCCGTGGTTCACCCCGGACAGCGCGCCGGAGACAGCACCACAGACGTCCGCACCGTCTGAGAACCGTTCGACGACGAAGGGACCATTGTGAAGACCCAACGGAGGGTGAGCGCGGCCGTGGTCGCGCTGCTGCTCGGCGGCGCGGGCATCGCCATCACGGCTTCTCCCGCCCAGGCAGCCGAGGCCACGTTCAAGGTCAAATGCGTGCCGCCGGCC
The DNA here is from genome assembly GCF_033794505.1 of Streptomyces sp. MB09-01. Lineage (NCBI taxonomy): Bacteria > Bacillati > Actinomycetota > Actinomycetes > Kitasatosporales > Streptomycetaceae > Streptomyces > Streptomyces sp. MB09-01. Next base: position 32,260 of record NZ_JARAYQ010000019.1, read on the forward strand.
GGCGGCGGGGACCCGGTGGAGGGCGAGACCACCGCCAAGGTCACCGCCCCGGCCACGGCCAAGGTCGGCGACGAGGTGGACGTGGTCTGGGAGACCGTCAAGCCGGCCTCGAACAACACCGACCTCATGGACATCCCGAAGGACGCGGTCCAGCCCACCGGCTGGATCACGGTGGGCGGCGGCCAGGCGGGCGAGCTGAAGCTCGTCGGGGAGAAGAAGAACCCGCCGATCCCCAAGAAGGCCCCCATGGTCATGTCCGCCATGAAGGGCAAGCTGAAGCTCACCAAGGCCGGCAAGGTCACCCTGACCCCCGGCAAGTACGACGTCGCCGTCACCTTCTCCTTCGGCACGTTCGTCACCAAGTGCGCGCCGGTCGGTGAGGTCAAGGGCGGTGCCACCATCGACGTGTCGGCCGGCTCCAGCGGAGGCACGACCGACGGCGGCGCCACGAACGGCGGGGCGACCAACGGCGGGGCGACCAACGGCGGAGCCACGAACGGCGGGGCCACGAACGGCGGGGCCGCGAACGGCGGCGCCGACGGCGGGACCACCGCGGGAGGCGGCGGCCAGACCGACTTCCCGGGCAAGCCGGTCGAGGTGGCCTTCGACTGCGGCCCGGTCGTCCCCGGCGGCATCAAGACCCCGGTCACGATCAACGCGAAGAAGAACGGCGGCAGCTACGACCTGACGGTCAAGACCGCGAAGGGCGCGATGGCCGCTCCCATGGCCCTGCCCGCGGGGGCCCTCAAGCCCTCGATGAACGTGAAGCTGGGCGGGGCCGACAGCGGCACGGTCAAGGTGTCGGGCCCGGCCAACGCGGACCCGATCCCGGACAAGGCTCCCGTCAGCCTCAGCGACATGACCGGAACCTACAAGCCCGGGAAGTCCGGCAAGGTGACGCTGAGCCCGGACCAGCTGACGATCGACGTCACGATGGCCCCGGGGGCCACGCCGATCAACGTTCCCTGCAAGGCCGCCAGCAGCGGCGTCTCCCTGGAGCTGGACACCGCCGCCCAGCCGGGCGGCTCCGGCTCCTCGACCAGCACCACCGGCAGCACCACCTCCGGCGGCCTCGCCGAGACCGGCGCCGAGGACGAGGGCGGCATCAAGGCCCTGGCCCTGGTCGCCGGCACCGTGATCCTGCTCGGCGGCGCGGTGTTCACCTTCACCCCGTGGCGCCGTCTGCGCGGCACCCGGTAACCCGCCCCGGAGACGACGGAACGGCCCGGCACGCCTTTCGGTGTGCCGGGCCGTTCCGTCGTACGGGGGGTGCGTGCGTCAGTGCACGTTGCCCATCAGGGCCTGCACCTTCTTGCGGTACATGAAGATCGCGACACCCGCGAGCGCCGCCGCGGCGGCCTGCAGGCCGATGATGATCGTGCCGTTCAGGTCCACGCCGGCCAGCGCGAGCAGACCGGTGGTGCAGTCACCGGCGGTGACCGCGAGGAACCAGACACCCATCATCTGGGAGGCGTACTTCTGCGGCGCCATCTTGGTGGTGACAGAGAGGCCGACCGGGGAGAGGCACAGCTCGGCGATGGTCTGGATCATGTAGATCGAGACCAGCCACATCGGCGACACCTTGGTGCCGTCGCCCGCCATGCTCATCGGGATGATGAAGATGAAGAAGGACGCGCCGACCAGGACCAGGGCCATCGCGAACTTCACGATGGTGTTCGGCTCCTGGTTCTTGCGGGCCAGCCACAGCCACGCCCACGCGAACAGCGGGGCCAGCGCCATGACGAACAGCGGGTTCAGCGCCTGGTACAGGACGGTGGAGGGGGTCCAGCCGAAGACCGAGCCGGTGCTGTTGTCGGCGAACAGGGAGAGCGTCGAGCCACCCTGGTCGTAGATCATCCAGAACGCGGCGGCGGCGACGAAGAACCAGATGTACGCGGACACCTTGGACTGCTCGGGACCCGACAGGGCCTTGTCCCGCTTGATGCGCACCAGCACGGTGACCGGGATGACCAGACCGGCGATGGTGATCGGGTACAGCGCCCAGTTGATGGTGAACATGCCCAGCGCGACCACGGTGCCGTAGAACGCACCGATGATCGCGACGGCGGCGGCCACCTTGACGACCAGGCCGTTGCGCTCGGTGACCGACAGCGGGTTCGGGACGAGGTTGCTCGTCGGGCTCAGCGTGCGGCCGAACACCAGGAACATGACCAGGCCGATGCCCATGCCGATGGCGGCGAGCAGGAAGCCGAGGTGCCAGTTGACGGTCTCACCGACGATGCCGATGACCCACGGGGCACCGAAGGCACCCAGGTTGATGCCGATGTAGAACAGCGTGAAGCCGCCGTCACGACGCGGGTCGTCCGGGCCTGCGTACAGGTGGCCGACCATCGTGGAGATGTTGGCCTTCAGCAGACCCGAGCCGACCGCGACCAGCAGCAGACCCGCGAAGAACGAGATCTGGCCGGGCAGCGCCAGGGCCACGTGACCGGCCATGATCACGAAGCTGGCGATGGTGACGGTCTTGCGGGCGCCCCAGACGCGGTCGCCGAACCAGCCACCGGGCATGGCCATCAGGTAGACCATGGCCACGTACACGGAGTAGATCGCCGTGGCGACACCCATCTTGAAGCCCAGGCCGCCGCCCTGGCTCCCGGTCGCGGCGTCCGTACCGCCGGAGACCAAGTACAGGACGAGAAGCGCACGCATGCCGTAGTAGGAGAAGCGCTCCCACATCTCGGTCATGAACAGCGTGGCCAGGCCGATCGGGTGGCCGAGGAGGGTCTTCTCGTGAGCGGGGCTCGGAGAAGCCGTCGTCAGGCTGGAAGCCATGGTCGATCCTTGCTTGCTCGGGACGCTTGGCTTCGTGAGCTCATCCGCGCCCGGTGGGGGGTGGCCGGCACCGGCGGACGCTCCCGCCCCACGCCCGGGGGTCTCGCCCCCCATGGGGTTGGGGGCGAAGGGAACATCCGTAACCGGGATCCACGCCCGCCCGCACACCATCGCGCGAGGGGCCCGGCCCAGAGGTCATTCACTGTCGTCGAGCCCGGAACAGGTGAGTCCCGACAAGACTGCCTGTCCGGTCAGGACAGCAATAGAGACCCTTGGCTCGCTTTTCGGCACAAAGGTCCCTGAGGTAGTGCATCAGGCGTCTCGCCACCATACGACACGACACTGCGGCATATGAAAGGACTTGAGAGATGGATCACAAGGTGAGTCGGGAACCGTTCGGCCATATTCGAAGGCGCTTAGTAGTTCATAAGCCCAGTTCGGAAGGGGTCTGCAGGCAGGCCCCTCGATTCAGTCGCCGCGGACTACCATCACCCACATGACGCGTGTACTGCTCGCCGAGGACGACGCATCCATCTCGGAACCCCTGGCCCGCGCGCTGCGCCGGGAGGGGTACGAGGTCGAGGTCCGGGAGGACGGCCCCACCGCCCTGGACGCGGGACTGCAGGGCGGCGTCGACCTCGTCGTCCTGGACCTGGGCCTGCCGGGCATGGACGGGCTGGAAGTCGCCCGCCGACTGCGGGCCGAGGGGCACGGCTTCCCGATCCTGGTCCTCACCGCCCGCGCGGACGAGGTCGACACGGTCGTCGGCCTGGACGCCGGCGCCGACGACTACGTGACCAAGCCCTTCCGCCTGGCCGAGCTGCTGGCCCGGGTCCGGGCCCTGCTCCGCCGCGGCGCCAACGAGGCCGCCCAGCCCCCCGCCACCCACGGCGTGCGGATCGACGTCGAATCGCACCGCGCCTGGATGGGGGAGGAGGAGCTGCAGCTCACGGCGAAGGAGTTCGACCTGCTGCGCGTCCTCGTCCGCGACGCCGGCCGGGTCGTCACCCGCGACCAGCTCATGCGCGAGGTCTGGGACACCACCTGGTGGTCCTCCACCAAGACCCTCGACATGCACATCTCCTGGCTGCGCAAGAAGCTGGGCGACGACGCCGCGAACCCCCGCTACATCGCCACCGTCCGCGGCGTCGGCTTCCGCTTCGAGAAGAGCTGAGCCCCACCCGCGAGAGCCTGAGCTCCGGCCCGTAGGAGCCCGAGCTCCGCCCCCGAGGAGCCCGAGCTCCGGCCCGTAGGAGCTGAGCGTCCGGCCCGCCCCGGACCGGCGCTAGGGCATGCTCTTAGGCATGCGCCGCCGCCTCATCAACTCCACGCTCGCCGTGGTGCTCGTCGTGATCGCCGTCTTCGGCGTCTCCCTCGTCATCGTGGAGACCCGGACCATCACCAGCAGCGCCCAGGACCGCATCGAGTCCGAGGCGCTGCGACTGGTGGGCATCGTCGAGGCGAACGTCCTGGAGCACAAGCCGGTCGACCCGGTCGCCCTCGCCGAGCAGCTGGACGCCGGACACTACGCCCGGATCACCATCCCCGGCCAGCAGACCGTGGAGGTGGGCACCCCGATCCCCGACAGCGTCATCCGCGGCACCGCGCGCGGGGAGCAGGGCGAGCTCGTGACCGTCGAGGAGTCCCGCTCCACGGTGACCAAGGAGGTCGGGCGGACCCTCGCCGTGGTCGGCGCGGTCGCCCTGCTGGCCGTCGTGGCGGCCGTCCTGCTCGCCGTACGCCAGGCGAACCGGCTGGCCTCCCCGCTCACCGACCTCGCAGAGACGGCGGAGCGGCTCGGATCGGGCGACCCGCGCCCCCGGCACAAGCGGTACGGGGTCCCCGAGCTCGACCGCGTCGCCGACGTCCTGGACTCCAGCGCCGAGCGGATCGGCCGGATGCTGACCGCCGAGCGGCGCCTCGCCGCGGACGCCTCGCACCAGCTGCGGACCCCCCTCACCGCACTGTCCATGCGGCTGGAGGAGATCACGGTCACCGACGACCTGGAGACCGTGCGGGAGGAGGCGACCATCGCCCTCACCCAGGTGGAGCGGCTCACGGACGTGGTGCAGCGGCTGCTCACGAACTCGCGGGACCCGAGGACGGGCTCCGCGGTCCCCTTCGACCTGGACGAGGTCGTCAAGCAGCAGGTGGAGGAGTGGCGGCCCGCCTACCGCAGTGCGGGCCGGGCCATCGTGCGCTCAGGGAAGCAGGGCGTGCGCGCCGTCGGCACCCCGGGCGCGGTCTCCCAGGTGCTGGCCACGCTGGTGGAGAACTCCCTGATGCACGGTGGCGGCACGGTCGCCCTGCGCACCCGCGTCATCGGCAACCAGGCGGTGCTGGAGGTCACGGACGAGGGGCCGGGGGTCCCGCCGGACCTGGGCAACCGGATCTTCGAGCGGGCCATCAGCGGCCGCAACTCCACCGGGATCGGCCTCGCGGTCGCCCGGGACCTCGCGGAGGCGGACGGGGGACGCCTCGAGCTGCTCCAGACGCAGCCGCCGGTGTTCGCGCTGTTCCTCAGCCGGACGGCGCCGGAACGGACCGACCCGGAGACCACCGTGCGCTAGACGTCCGTACTGGTTGTCGGCGACTAATTGTTCGCCGGCTCCGGCTCGGCCAGGGGCTCCGGCCGGCGCTCCGGCCTGTGCACCGGCGCGGGCCCCGGCGCGGGTCCGGCCGCCTCGGGCCGTGCCTCGGGCAGGGCCTTGAAGACCCAGGTCCGGTACGACCAGAAGCGGAACACGGTGGCGGTACCGATGCCGATGAACTTGAAGACGTTGCTGGCCACGGAGCCGTCCCAGCCGAAGCCGTAGGTGGCGGTGTAGAGCACGCCGTTCTCGATGACCAGGCCGATGCCGCTGAACGCGGCGAAGAGGACCAGCTCACGGGTCCGGCCGCTCGTGGCGCGGTCCCGGTAGGCGAAGTAGCGGAAACCGAGGTAGTTGGTGGCGATGGCCACGACGGTGGCTATCACGCTCGCCCGCACCACCTGCAGGTCGGTCGTGTGCCGGATCAGGTTGAAGACACCCAGGTTGACCAGCACACCCAGACCACCGACCGCCCCGAACTTGGCGACCTCTCGCACGAGACCGCGTACGCGTTCGAGAACGGATCCGTTCCCCGGCGTGCTCATCAAAAGGCCAGTCCCTGTCGGTCACCGCCCGGCTAGGGGCGTCCGGTGTTCTCCGTCAACCCGCCCATCGTAAGTGTCCCCCCACAACCCAGTCTGTGCCTTCGGGCACCGTGCGACGCACGGCACACCGACAGATCCGAGCCGGCCGTGTCCAGGCGGGTCCGGATGGCCGAATACCGGCGGATACCCTGGAGGAGTGACGTTTCCGGTAGTCGGCATGGTCGGCGGCGGTCAGCTCGCCCGCATGACCCACGAGGCGGGTATCCCCCTCGGCATCAGATTCAAGCTCCTCAGTGACACCCCGCAGGACTCGGCGGCCCAGGTCGTGAGCGATGTCGTCATCGGCGACTATCGCGACCTGGAAACGCTGCGTGCCTTCGCGCGCGGCTGTGACGTGATCACCTTCGACCACGAGCACGTACCCATGGAGCACCTACGGGCCCTGGAAGCGGACGGCGTCCCCGTCCGCCCGGGGCCCGACGCATTGGTGCATGCCCAGGACAAGGGGGTGATGCGCGCCAAGCTCGACGAGATCGGCGCGCCCAGCCCCCGCCACCGGATCGTGAGCGATCCGGCGGACGTGGCGGCCTTCGCGGACGAGGTGGGCGGGTTCCCCGTCATCCTCAAGACGGTGCGCGGCGGGTACGACGGAAAGGGCGTGTGGTTCGTCCGCACCCCCGAGGACGCGGAGGCCCCCTTCAAGGCGGGCGTCCCGGTCCTCGCGGAGGAGAAGGTCGATTTCGTCCGCGAGCTCGCGGCGAACATCGTCCGCTCCCCGCACGGCCAGGCGGTGGCCTATCCCGTCGTCGAGTCCCGCCAGGTGGACGGGGTCTGCGACACGGTGATCGCCCCCGCCCCGGACCTCTCCGAGGCCCTGGGGGGCGAGGCCCAGGCCCTCGCCCTGCGCATCGCCAAGGAACTCGGCGTGACCGGCCACCTGGCGGTGGAACTGTTCGAGACCGCCGACGGCCGGATCCTGGTCAACGAACTGGCGATGCGCCCGCACAACAGCGGCCACTGGACCCAGGACGGTGCGGTCACCTCCCAGTTCGCCAACCACGTCCGCGCGGTTCTGGACCTCCCCCTGGGCGACCCCCGCCCCCGGGCCCGCTGGACGGTCATGGCGAACGTGCTGGGCGGGGACTACCCCGACATGTACGCGGCGTACCTGCACTGCATGGCCCACGACCCCCAGCTGAAGATCCACATGTACGGCAAGGACGTGAAACACGGCCGCAAGGTCGGCCACGTCAACACCTACGGCGACGACCTGGACGATGTGCTGGAGCGCGCACGCCACGCTGCCGACTACCTCAGAGGAACGGTCACCGAATGAGCACCTCCGCCGCAGCCCCCGTCGTCGGCATCGTCATGGGATCCGATTCGGACTGGCCCGTCATGGAGGCGGCCGCGCAGGCCCTCGACGAGTTCGAGATCCCCTACGAGGTCGACGTCGTCTCCGCACACCGGATGCCGCGCGAGATGATCGCGTACGGGGAGCAGGCCGCCGACCGCGGCCTGAAGGCGATCATCGCGGGCGCGGGCGGGGCCGCCCACCTGCCCGGCATGCTCGCCTCGGTCACCCCGCTGCCCGTCATCGGCGTGCCGGTGCCGCTGAAGTACCTCGACGGCATGGACTCGCTGATGTCGATCGTCCAGATGCCCGCGGGGGTTCCCGTCGCCACCGTCTCGGTCGCCGGGGCGCGCAACGCGGGTCTGCTGGCCGTACGGATGCTGGCCGCCCACGACAAGGACCTCCTCGCCCGGATGCGCGAGTTCCAGCAGGAGCTCAACGACCAGGCCACCGAGAAGGGCAAGCGGCTGCGTACGAAGGTCGCGAACGCGGAGTCCTTCGGGTTCGGCAAGTGAGCGCCGCGCAGCGTCTGGACGAGGCGCGCGAACTGCTGGCCGAGCACCCCGTCGTGGACGGCCACAACGACCTGCCCTGGGCGCTGCGCGAGCAGGTGCGCTACGACCTGGCGCAACGGGACATCGCGGGCGACCAGTCCGCCCACCTGCACACCGACATCCCGCGGCTGCGCGCCGGCGGGGTCGGTGCGCAGTTCTGGTCCGTGTACGTCCGCTCCGACTACGCCGGTGACGAGGCGGTCAGCGCCACGCTGGAGCAGATCGACGTCGTCGCCCAGCTGATCGACCGTTACCCCGGCGACCTCGTGCGGGCGCTGACGGCGGACGACATGGAGGCGGCCCGCGCCGACGGCCGGATCGCCTCGCTGATGGGCGCCGAGGGCGGCCACTCCATCAACAACTCGCTCGCCACGCTGCGCGCCCTTCACCGGCTGGGCGTGCGGTACATGACGCTCACGCACAACGACACGATCGACTGGGCGGACTCGGCGACCGACGAGCCCCGGCACGGCGGCCTGAGCGACTTCGGCCGCGAGGTCGTCCGGGAGATGAACCGCGTCGGCATGCTGGTGGACCTCTCGCACGTCGCCGCGACGACGATGCGGGACGCCCTCGCGGTCTCGGCCGCGCCGGTGGTCTTCTCGCACTCCTCGGCGCGCGCGGTCTGCGACCACCCGCGCAACATCCCCGACGACGTGCTGGCGCTGCTGCCCGCCAACGGCGGGGTGGCGATGGCCACCTTCGTCCCGAAGTTCATCCTCCCGGCGGCGGTCGAATGGACCCTGGCCGCGGACGAGAACCTGCGGGCTCACGGTTTCCACCACCTGGACACCACCCCCGAGGCAATGGCCCTGCACCGGGCCTTCGAGGCGGAGCGCCCCCGCCCGGTGGCCACGGCCGCCACGGTGGCCGACCACCTGGACCACATGCGCGAGGTGGCCGGTGTCGACCACATCGGCATCGGCGGCGACTACGACGGCACGGCCTTCACCCCGTCCGGGCTGGACGACGTGGCCGGCTACCCGAACCTGGTCGCGGAGCTCCTGGCCCGCGGCTGGTCCAGGGCCGACCTGGCGAAGCTGACCTGGTCGAACGCGGTACGCGCGCTGCGCGACGCCGAAGCGGTGTCGCGCGACCTGTCGGCGTCCCGCGGTCCCTCGAACGCAGTGATCTAGCCGGCCGCAGGCGGCCGGGCAACGGGTGTGACCTGTGGGTTACACCCGTTTGCCACACCTGCCGGGCGGCCCGGGCGTCCCGCATGTCACGGTGGCAGCACCTCTCCCTGCTGCCGCCGAGACCGGAGCGAACGCCATGGCCGACCTGCAGGATGAACCCCACTCCGTGGGCATCGGAGCAGAAGACCTCCCCGCATCCCCTGTGGCGGCCGGCGCCCTCGAACGGGCCGCCGCGCTGCTGTCCGTGCATCCCGTCGCGGACGGGTGCAACACGCTGGTCTGGACGCTGCGCCAGAGTCCGTACCACGACATCGACAAACCGGGGGACAGCGGTGTCGACACCGACCTCCCCCGACTGCGCGCGGGCGGAGTCGGCGCGCAGTTCTGGTCCCTGCTGATCCCGCACGAGACCGGAACCCCGACCGACCAGGTGGTCTCCGACACGCTGGAACAGGTGGTCTCCGACACCCTGGAACAGATCGACGTGGCGCTGGCCCTGATCCGCCGCTACCCGGACAGCCTCTGCCTGGCGCTGACCGCCGACGACATGTCCGACGCCCGCAACCGCGGCCGGATCGCCTCGTTCCTCGGCCCCGTGCCGGGCCGGACCCTGACCGACTCCCTGGGCGCGCTGCACGCCTTCCACGCGCTGGGCGTACGGATCTTCGCGCCCGCGGGAGCGTCCTGGGCCCGGCAGGACCTGACGGCCTTCGGCCACGAGGTGGTCCAGGAAGCGAACCGGCTGGGCATCGTGCTGGACCTGACCGGGTGCCCGCCGACCGTGGCCCGCCAGGTCGCGGCGGCCTCCAAGGCGCCGGTGATCATCTCCAACACCGCGGCCGCGGCCCTGAACCCGCATCCGGGCAACGTCACGGACGAGGTCCTGCTCGCGCTGCGGGAGGCGAACGGCCTGGCGATGGTCACCTTCGACGCCAGGCGGACCGGGGACTCCCTGCACGCGGTGGCGGATCACGTCGACCACGTCCGAGCGGTGGCGGGCCCGCACAGCGTCGGCCTCGGCGCCGCCTTCGGCACCGAACGGGGCACCCCCCGCCCGGCCGGGCTGACGGACCCCTCGGGCTACCCCCACCTGATCGCGGAACTCCTGGACCGGGGCTGGCCGGAATCCGACCTGGAACTGCTGACCTGGGGCAATGCCCAGCGGGTCCTGCGCGACGCGGAATTCACCTCCCGCGCGGCCCAGCACCGCCGTACGCCTTCCTGACGAGGCCCTCGGACCGCTGGGCGCCGGGGCGCCTCCCGGGCTCCGGCCCGCCGCGCCGGCCTCCGCCTCCGCCCAGGGGCCCGCCCCGGCGGTGGCCGGGGGAACGACCCCGCGTAGCGCCCGGCCCGCCGTCCGCCGCCGGGCGCTACGCGCGGGGGCGGCCCATCGCCCGGTACGTCCACCCGGCCGCCCGCCAGAGGTCGGGATCGAGAGCGTTGCGACCGTCCAGGATCAGCCGGTCGGTGACGACGCGGCCCAGCTCCGCCGGGTCGAGGTCCCGGAACTCGCGCCACTCGGTGAGGTGGAGGACGACCTCCGCCCCCCGGGCCGCCGCCGCCGCGGAGTCCGCGTAGCCGAGGGTCGGGAAGACGCGCCGGGCGTTGTCCATGCCCTTGGGGTCGTAGACGGTGACCTGCCCGCCCTGGAGGTGGATCTGCCCGGCCACGTTCAGCGCGGGCGAGTCCCGTACGTCGTCGGAGTCCGGCTTGAAGGTGGCGCCGAGCACCGCGACCCGCTTGCCGAGGAACGACCCGCCCACGGCCTCGCGCGCCAGCTCGACCATGTGCCCGCGCCGCCGCATGTTGATGGAGTCGACCTCGCGCAGGAAGGTCAGTGCCTGGTCGGCGCCCAGCTCACCGGCGCGCGCCATGAAGGCCCGGATGTCCTTGGGCAGGCAGCCGCCGCCGAAGCCGATCCCGGCGCGCAGGAACTTCGAGCCGATCCGCTCGTCGTAGCCGATGGCCTCCGCCAGCTTCACCACGTCGCCGCCGGCGGCCTCGCACACCTCCGCCATCGCGTTGATGAAGGAGATCTTCGTCGCGAGGAAGGAGTTGGCGGCGGTCTTGACGAGCTCGGCGGTCGGGAAGTCCGTGACGACCAGTGGGGTGCCCTCGGACATCGGCGTCTCGTACACCTCGCGCAGGAGCTTCTCGCCGCACTCGCCCTGGACGCCGATCACGATCCGGTCGGGGTGCAGGGTGTCCTGCACCGCGAAGCCCTCCCGCAGGAACTCCGGGTTCCAGGCGAGCTCCACGTCCTCGCCCGCGGGGGACAGCTCGGCCAGCTTCGCCGCCAGCCGCTGCGCCGAGCCCACCGGGACCGTGGACTTGCCGACCACCAGGACGGGCCGGGTCAGGTGGGGGGCCAGCGAGGCCATCGCGGAGTCGACGTAGGACATGTCGCAGGCGTACTCGCCGTGCTTCTGCGGGGTGTTCACGCAGACGAAGTGGACGTCGCCGAACTCGCCGACCTCCTCCCAGGAGGTGGTGAACCGCAGCCGCCCGGTCGAGCCCGGCAGCCCGGCCACGTGCTGGGCCAGCAGTTCCTCCAGCCCGGGCTCGTACATCGGCACCCGGCCCGACGCCAGCATCTCGATCTTCTCGGGCACCACGTCCAGCCCCAGCACCTCGAACCCCAGCTCCGCCATCGCCGCGGCGTGGGTCGCGCCGAGGTATCCGGTGCCGATCACTGTGATCCTGAGGGGGGCCATGGGTGCTCCAGAGGTGCGGGGCCGTTTGCGGCCACTGAGCATAGTCGGGCCCACCAGCGGGGACGTTCCCCAGGAGCCGACCGCTGTCGACACCGCTGTCATGCAACTCACGTAGGCCGTCCATATCGCCATCCGTGACCGGGCCACTAAGCTTGGGTTACTTAACGGTAGTTAGCATCACGCATCACCCTGGGGAGTGAGAGATCTTGGCGGGTTCTGCCGACTTCGACCTGTACCGCCCGGCCGAGGAGCACGACATGCTCCGCGAGTCGGTCCGCTCGCTCGCCGAGGCGAAGATCCTGCCGTTCGCCGCTGCGGTCGACGAGGAGTCCCGCTTCCCGCAGGAGGCCCTCGACGCCCTGGTCGCGAGCGACCTGCACGCCGTCCACGTGCCCGAGACCTACGGCGGCGCGGGCGCCGACGCCCTCGCCACCGTGATCGTGATCGAGGAGGTGGCCCGCGTCTGCGCGTCCTCCTCCCTCATCCCGGCCGTCAACAAGCTCGGCTCGCTCCCGGTGATCCTCTCCGGTTCCGAAGAGCTCAAGGCCAAGTACCTCGGCCCGCTCGCCAAGGGCGACGCGATGTTCTCGTACGCGCTCTCCGAGCCGGACGCGGGCTCCGACGCCGCCGGCATGAAGACCCGCGCCGTGCGCGACGGGGACTTCTGGGTCCTCAACGGCGTCAAGCGCTGGATCACCAACGCGGGCGTCTCCGAGTACTACACGGTCATGGCCGTCACCGACCCGGAGAAGCGCTCCAAGGGCATCAGCGCCTTCGTCGTCGAGAAGGGCGACGAGGGCGTGTCCTTCGGCGCCCCGGAGAAGAAGCTCGGCATCAAGGGCTCCCCGACGCGCGAGGTCTACCTCGACAACGTCCGGATCCCCGCCGACCGCATGATCGGCGCCGAGGGCACCGGCTTCGCCACCGCGATGAAGACCCTGGACCACACCCGCATCACCATCGCGGCCCAGGCGCTCGGCATCGCGCAGGGCGCCCTGGACTACGCCAAGGGCTACGTCCAGGAGCGCAAGCAGTTCGGCAAGCCGATCGGCGACTTCCAGGGCGTGCAGTTCATGCTCGCGGACATGGCCATGAAGATCGAGGCCGCCCGCCAGCTGACCTACGCGGCCGCCGCGAAGTCCGAGCGCGTCGACGCGGACCTGACCTTCTTCGGCGCCGCGGCCAAGTGCTTCGCCTCCGACGTGGCCATGGAGGTCACCACCGACGCCGTCCAGCTCCTCGGCGGTTACGGCTACACCCGTGACTACCCGGTGGAGCGCATGATGCGCGACGCGAAGATCACGCAGATCTACGAGGGCACCAACCAGGTCCAGCGGATCGTCATGGCCCGCAACCTGCCGTAACGTCCTCCCAGGCCGGAGGCGGATGCGCACATCCGTCTCCGGCCTTTGCACGCCCTGGATGGGCTAAATTTGGACCTTCGTACGCCGGAATCGGTTGGGGAGAACGCAATGACGGAAGCGATCCTGCTGGTCGGCGGACAAGGGACGCGCCTGCGTCCGGTGACGGTGAACACGCCCAAGCCGATGGTGCCGACGGCCGGAGTTCCCTTCCTCGCCCACCAGATAGCCAGGGCCGCAGCCGCCGGTGTCACCCACATCGTGATGGCCACCTGCTACCTCGCCGAGGTCTTCGAGCCCTACTTCGGCGACGGATCCGCCTTCGGCCTCACCCTCGAGTACGTCGTCGAGGACGAGCCCCTCGGCACCGGCGGCGCCATCCGCAACGCCGGCCGGCGGCTGACCGGCGGCCCGGACTCCTCCGTCCTCGTCTTCAACGGCGACATCCTCACCGGCCTGGACATCGCGGGTCTCGTCGAGGCGCACGAGGCGGCCGACGCGGACGTCTCCCTGCACCTGGTCCGCGTCGAGGACCCGCGCGCCTTCGGCCTGGTCCCCACCGACTCCGAGGGGCGGGTGCTGGCCTTCACCGAGAAGCCGCAGACCCCCGAAGAGATCATCACCGACCAGATCAACGCCGGCTGCTACGTCTTCCGCCGCAGTGTGATCGACTCCATCCCGGCCGGCCGCCCGGTCTCCGTCGAGCGCGAGACCTTCCCCGGCCTGCTCGCCTCCGGGGCCAAGCTGCACGGCGTCACCGAGAACACCTACTGGATGGACCTCGGCAAGCCCGAGTCCATCATCCAGGCCTCCGCCGACCTGGTCCGCGGGGTGGTCCCCTCCCCGGCGGTCCCCGGACGCCGCGGCGAGTCCCTGGTGCTGCCCGGAGCCCACGTGGCGGCCGGGGCCAAGCTGTCGGGGGGCACCGTGGTGGGCGCGGGCGCCCGGATCGAGGCGGGAGCGGTCGTCCAGGGCACCATCGTGCTCGACGGGGCCGTCATCGGGCCGGACGCCCAGGTGAGCGCCAGCCTGATCGGCGCCGGCTCCGCGGTGGGCGCGCGGACCGTGCTGGACGGCGCCGTCATCGGCGACGGGGCCGTGGTCGGGGCCGACAACGAACTGCGCTCCGGGGCGCGGGTGTGGTGCGAGGCGCAACTGCCCGCCGCCGCCATCCGCTTCTCCCCGGACGCCTGACCGGGGTCCGGGGAGGGGGCGCCGCCGCGGTCAGTTGCCGCGGACGGTGACCTTCTCGTCGTTCTGGATCTGCTTCACCAGCTGCTGCACCTTCGCCTTGTCCCAGACGAGGTTGCCGCCGCGCTGCCCGGAGATCGGCATGTTCATCGACACGCCGTCACCGCCGTTGACGCCCTTCATCGCGAAGAACATCTGGCCCATGTCGTACAGGCCCATGTCCTTGTCGACGATGAGCGTGTCCAGGCCGGCGCCGAGCAGCGGGTAGAGCTCGAACGGGTTGAGGACCGTGGACGGCGTCGCCGCCTGGCCGGCCAGCGCCGACAGGAACTTCTGCTGGTTCTTCGTCCGCTGCAGGTCCGACTCGGCGAAGGCGTAGCGGGTCCGTACGAAGGCCAGCGACTGCTCGCCGTTGAGGGTCTGCTTGCCCGCCTTGAAGTCGGCCCCGGACTTCTCGTCCTTGAAGCCTTCCTCGATGTCGAGCTCCACGCCGCCCAGCGCGTCCACGATGTTCGCGAAGCCGGCGAAGCCGATCTCCGCGTAGTGGTCGATGCGCAGGCCGGTGTTGTGCTCCACCGTCCGCACGAGCAGCTCCGGGCCGTCCTCGGCGTACGCCGCGTTGAGCTTGACCCGGCGCCCCTGGGCGGGGAACTTCTTGCCGGACTGGGAGCCGACGAAGGAGGGGATCTCCACGTCCGAGTCGCGCGGCAGCGAGATCATGGTGTTCCCGCTGGAGCACTTCGCCAGGATCATCATCGAGTCGGTCCGCTTGCCCTCCGCCGAGCCCGTGTGGAGCTTCTTCTTCTCCTCGTCGGACATGCCCTCGCGGCTGTCGGAGCCCACGATCAGGTACGTCGTGCAGTCGCCCTCCTTCGGGCGCTCGATGACCTTGGAGAGGTCCACCTCGCGGCGCACCTTGGAGTCCGCCCAGAAGTAGGTGGAGACCGTGGTCACCAGCAGGGCGGAGACCAGCACGATCGAGCCGATCTTGATCCGCTTGCGCCAGTCCGGGGCGGGGCCGGGCGCACGTCCGGGGCGGCCGGGTCCCGAGGGCCCGCCGGGACCGGCCGGACCGCCCGGGGCGCCGGCGGGCGATCCGTAGACCTGGCCGGTGTTGTAACCGCTGTCGTAACCGCCGTACGTGTCGTGGCCGCCGGCCTGCTGCGGAGGTACGCCGTACGCGGGCGGCGGGCCCGCCGGGCGCTGCGGGCGCGGGGGCTGCGCGGGCTGCTGCGGCTGCCGCTGGACGTGCCGCATCCGCCGGGCGCCCTCGGGCTGCGGCTGGGCGCTGCCGCGCCCGTATCCGTCGTCACGACCTTCTGGCCAGTCATTCATGCGCCCTAGGATGCCTGCCCGGGCGGGCAGACCGACAGCCCGGGGCGGGATCCGTACCGGGGCTGTTGCGAAGCTGATGCCTCTGATACGGCTCTAAGGTGTCCGTATGACACAGATACCGGGCGAGCTGCCCGGGAAGCCGACCGCGGCCTCCCGTACGACCCTCAGCCACATCATGACCGCGAACGACACCAACCTCCTCGGCACGGTGCACGGTGGCGTGATCATGAAGCTGGTGGACGACGCGGCTGGCGCCGTGGCCGGGCGCCACTCCGGCGGCCCGGCGGTCACCGCCTCCATGGACGAGATGGCCTTCCTCGCCCCCGTGCGCGTGGGCGACCTCGTCCACGTGAAGGCGCAGTGCAACTGGACCGGCCGCTCCTCCATGGAGATCGGCGTACGGGTCCTCGCGGAGCGGTGGAACGAGTCCACGCCCGCCACCCAGGTCGGCAGCGCCTACCTCGTCTTCGCGGCCGTGGACGCCGACGGCAAGCCCCGCCAGGTCCCGCCGGTGCTCCCGGAGACGGAGCAGGACGAGCGGCGCTACCAGGAGGCCCAGATCCGCCGCACCCACCGCCTCGCCCGCCGCCAGGCGATCATGGCGCTGCGCGAGGAGCGGGCGGCCCAGGGCTTCGACGACTGACGACTGACGGCCCGGACCGGACCTGCCCTGACCCGCCCGGCGCGGCTATGTCCCGCAGACCACCTGGTCGCCGGTGACCACCCCGAAGGCGCCCTGGTACGGGTCCTCCGCGCGGACCGGCACCACCTTGCGGTAGTCCGAGCCGGCGACGACCAGCACCGTCCGGCCCTGGCCCGCCACCGCCCGCAGCTGGCTGCCCGGCAGGGCGGTCGCCACTGACCGGGCCGAGCGGTCCCAGCGCGGGTCGTACGTGATCACCGTGCGCTTGACGTCGCGGCTGGCGCCGTTGCCCGGGGCGCGGGTGGTGTCGAAGCCGGTGGCGCGCAGCGCCGCGTCGACCCGCCCGCCCAGCCCGTCGATGCGCGTCCCGTTCTCCACCTGGACCCGGACCTGCTGCGGGGGCACGTCCACCGGGACCGCCGCGGGCCGGCCGGCGCCGCTCTTCCCGGGCTGCGGCGGAGCCAGCGGCCGGTCTTCCCGCAGGGCCTCGAACAGCTTGGCGGCCTTCGGCTCGTCCCACTTCACGGTGGAGCCGATGCCCTTGAGGCGGAACGAGGGGTCGCCGACGGGCACCGAGGCGAACTCCGAGGAGGACGGGGTGAAGTCCCGCATCGCCTGCCCGAGCGCCAGCATCTGCTCCGAGCCGAAGTCCTTGTCGGCGCGCACCGAGCCGAGCAGGGTGGAACTGACCTCCTTGAACTTGACCGGGTTCAGCAGCACCCCGCCGCCCGTCGCCTGCTTGATCAGGGCGGCGATGAACCGCTGCTGACGCTGCATCCGGCCGAGGTCGGAGGCGCCGTCGACATGGCGCGAGCGCACGTACTGCAGGGCCTGGCCGCCGCTGAGGCGGTGGGTGCCGGGCAGCAGGTCGAGGCCGGTGTTCGGGTCGCGCATGGTCTTGGCCGTGCAGATCTCCACGCCGCCCATCGCGTCGACCGTCTTCATGAAGCTCGTGAAGTCGACCTCCAGATAGTGGTCGATCTTCACCCGGGTCATGTTCTCGACGGTCCGCACGGTCAGGTTGGGGCCGCCCTCCGCGTACGCCGCGTTCAGCTTCAGGGGGTGGGCCCGGTGCGCCTTGCCGGTGACCAGGTCCCGGTGCGCGGGCACCTCGGCGTAGCTGTCGCGGGGCAGGCTGATCACGCTGGCCCGCTCCTTGTCGGCCGACAGGTGCACCAGCATGATCGTGTCCGTGCAGTGGCAGGGCGCCCCGCCCAGGCGGTACTCGCGCTTCTCCTCCGGCGAGATCTTCTCCCGGCCGTCGGTGCCCACCAGCAGGAAGTTGAGGCCGTGTCCGGCCTGCGGGCGGTTCTTCATGTCCTTGAACGGGTCCACCCGCTCGATCCCGGTGTCCAGGCCGGTCATCACGGCGTGCCCGACGGCCCCGGAGCCCAGCACCACCACCGAGAGCCCGGCCGCGAGCCGCACCCCCCACCGGGGGCGATCGTCCCGGCGCCGGGCCGGGCCGCCGCCACCGCCGCGCCCTGCGCGCTGCGGCTGGGACGGCCCGGCGGGACGGGTGGGACGGTGCGGCTGGGGCACGGTGGACACCTCCGCGGGAAGCAGCAGGGAGAACGGTCGGGAGTCGAGTCGGATTCAGCTGATTCGACAGAACAGTAGGCCCATACGATCAGCGGTTGTCCTTACCGATCACTCGGCGCGCACCTGGTTCCCCCGTACGCGGTAACGTGACACCGATACCCGACCTTGAAGGACCACATGCCCGCCCAGCAGCCCGCAGTCTCGGTGATCATGCCGGTGCTCAATGAGGAGCACTACCTCCGTGATTCCGTCCGCCACATCCTGGAACAGGAGTATGCGGGCGAGATGGAGGTGGTGATCGCACTCGGGCCGTCCACGGACCGCACCGACGAGATCGCCGCCGAACTCGTCGCCGAGGATCCCCGAGTCCACACCGTCCCGAATCCCACCGGCCGGACCCCGGCGGCGCTCAACGCCGCCATCAAGGCCTCGCGTCACCCGATCGTGGTACGCGTCGACGGCCACGGCATGCTCTCGCCGAACTACATCGCCACCGCCGTCCGCCTCCTGGACGAGACCGGTGCGCAGAACGTCGGCGGGATCATGCACGCCGAAGGCGAGAACGCGTGGGAAGAGGCCGTCGCCGCCGCGATGACCTCGAAGATCGGCGTCGGCAACGCGCCCTTCCACACCGGCGGCCAGGCGGGACCCGCCGAGACCGTCTACCTCGGTGTCTTCCGCCGCGAGGCGCTGGAACAGCAGGGCGGATACAACGAGGAGTTCATCCGCGCCCAGGACTGGGAGCTGAACTTCCGCATCCGCGAAGCCGGCGGCCTGATCTGGTTCTCGCCGGAGCTGAAGGTGCAGTACCGCCCCCGGCGCTCGGTGAAGGCCCTGGCCAAGCAGTACAAGGACTACGGGCGCTGGCGGCACGTGGTGGCCCGCTACCACTCGGGCTCCATCAACCTGCGCTACCTGGCCCCGCCGACCCTCGTCTGCGCGCTCGCCGCGGGCGTGGTCGTGGGCGCGACGGTCACCCCCCTGGGCTTCGCCGTCCCGGCCGGCTACCTCGCGGCGATCGCCGTGGGCTCCGTGCCGGCCGGCAAGGGGCTGCCGCTGAAGGCCCGGGCGCAGATCCCCGTGGCCCTCGCGACCATGCACCTGTGCTGGGGCTTCGGCTTCCTGACCAGCCCGCGGGCCCTGGCGAACAAGCTCATCGCGAGCCGTCGCCCGGCCGTGCACCGGGACTCCACGCAGGTCTGACCCGCGCGTCCGGACGTACGAAGGGGCCCGGCGCGGAGGCTGTGCACAGCCTCCGCGCCGGGCCCCTTCCGCCTGCTACGGGGAACCGGGGACCCGCTACCAGGTGAAGCCCGGCTGGATCGCCATGCAGGCCTTGTCGTTGTCGCCGTTGAGCGCGTGGGCGGACGTGGGGGCCACGGTCGGGGCGGGCGGCGGCGGGGTCGGAGCGTCGCCGGTCCGCCAGTCCTTCCCGACGAAGAGGACGATCCCGGAGACCTGGTCGGACTTCTGCACCGAGGCGGCCGGCAGACCGAGCGCGGTGGCCACGGCCGCCGCGTCGGCCGCCTGGCCGTCGGTGGCGAAGCGGACCACGGTGGTGTCCTCGGCCCCGGTCTGGGTGTCGGCGCCGGCCTTGGCGAAGCCCTTGGCGGCGAGCAGCGCGGCCACGTCGTTCGCCCGGTTCTTGACCCTGCCCTGGGCGCCGTCCTTGCCGGCGGTGGCGTTGCGGACGCTGACCACGATCTTCGCCGGCGCGGAGGCGGGAGCGGTGGTCGGGGCGGTGGTCGGCTGCTGGGACGGGGCGGACGGGGTACCGCTCGCGCCCGGCGAGGGGGAGGCGCCGTCCGTCGGCGTTCCGGAGCCCTTGCCGTCCAGCGCGATGTCCTCGCGGACCATCCGGAACAGGTCCTCGGCCTCGCCCGCCATGGGCTCGACGCGTCCGTCCAGACCGGGCTTCGTGCTGTAGACCCAGGGCATGGTGGTCATGGTGATCCGCCCCGGCGGAACCTTCTTGAGCTCCATGCTGAGGTCGTACAGCTTGTCGATCTTGTTCAGGCCGGTGTCCACGACCATGGCCTGGATCGCCGCCTGCGCCAGGCTGTTGAGCTTCACCGGATTGGTGAGCTTGGCGTTCTTGCGGAACTCGCGGGCCATCGAGTTCATGTACTGGTGCTGGGCGTGGGTGCGCCCGATGTCGGTGCCGTCCTCGAAGCCGTAGCGGGTGCGCAGCCACTGCAGGGCCACCTCGCCCTGGATGACGTTCTCGCCCTTCGGCAGCTTCAGGCCCGAGCCCTTGCCGTCGCGGGTGCGGGAGTGCACGTTCTCCTCGACGCAGACCGGGACGCCGCCGATGGCGTCCGCCATGGACACCACGCCCTTGAAGTCGATCATCATGAAGTGATCGATGGGGATCTTGGTCAGCTCGGTCCACGCGGCGACGGTGCAGCCCGGTCCGCCTCGCTGGAGGGACTCGTTCGTCTGGACGAGCCCCTTGCTGGCGGGGTGCACCTTGCCGTTCGGCTCGG
Source organism: Streptomyces sp. MB09-01 (assembly GCF_033794505.1). Classification (NCBI taxonomy): domain Bacteria; kingdom Bacillati; phylum Actinomycetota; class Actinomycetes; order Kitasatosporales; family Streptomycetaceae; genus Streptomyces; species Streptomyces sp. MB09-01. The sequence goes on from NZ_JARAYQ010000019.1 coordinate 52,505, forward strand.
TGCACTTGGGCATCATCAGCATCGTGTCGCGCGGCATCGAGACCACGGACATGTTGCTGCGGTCGGCGGACAGGTGCAGCAGCATCTGCACGTCCGCGAGGGGCGGGCCGTCGAAGGTGTCCGTGCCCCCGCCCAGCGCCTGGTTCTCCGCGTCGTTGCGCGCGTCGGAGCCGATGAGCAGGATGTTCAGCGGGGTCTGCCCGAAGGCGTTGGGCTTGGAGCCGCCCAGTTTGGTCTCGCCGAGGTTGAGCGCGTCCGTGTGGATGCTGCCGTTCAGATGGCGGTAGTACAGGTATCCGGCCCCGGCCGTCCCGAGTATGAGCAGGGACAGCACGGACGACACCCAGCGCAGTACGCGCCGCCGCCCCCGCCTGGTGGGGCGCTGTCGGGCATCCGCACGCAGGGCGGCCCTGGAGCCGCCCCGCGGTGCGGGCACCACGCCGGGTTCGTCCGCCCCGCCGCCGGATATCTCCCCGGTGGCCTGGGCGGTCGCCCCCTCCCCCCGCACGCTGCTGTGCCTCACGCGTTCCCCCTCAAGATCCTTCTTGGTCGTCAGTGTGCCGGTACGACCGGCTGCGTCCTGCTATTTGGCGCAGACCGCCTTGTCGGCCTGGGCCTGCTGGACGTCGTCGGACAGCGCCGGCACGGCGGGGGCCGCCGCCAGCGGGGCTCCCGGCTCCTTGAAGTCCGGACCCAGCGTCAGCTTCATCGCCGTCTTCGCCGAGGCGTCGGCCGTCCCCATCTTCATCGCGGTGGCCGGCAGACCCAGCAGCTCGGCCAGCGCCCGGGCCTGGTCGGCCTGGTTGGGCGCGTACTCCAGCTGCGTGGCATCGACCTTCGCGGGTGCGTTGCCGGTCCTGCCCGCCTTGGGCACGCCCTTGGCGCTCAGCCAGTTCTGGGTGGTGGACGCGGCGCCCCTGGGGCCACCGCCGTTGTACACCTCCACCCGTACGCTCGCCGCGGGCGCCTTGTTGCCCTGGAGCAGCGCGTCCTGCTTGGCCTTCGCGTCCGCGTCGGCCGCCTCCTTCGCGGCCTGCTCCTTCCTCTCGACCTCCGTGAGCGAGACGTCCCCCCGGATCATCTGCAGCAGCGGGTCGGCCAGTGACTTCTCGACGACGACGGTCGCCTTCTTGCCCTCCGGTTCGGCCGGATTGTCCTTCACGGGCAGGGTGGTGAAGGTGACGTTCTTCGTGTCGATGTTCTTCAACTCACCTGCAAGGTCGGTGAGTTTGGCGATGGAGCCGATGCCCGAGTCCACGCTCAGCGACTTGGTGGCCGCCTCCGCGAGGGACAGGAACTTCTTGGGGCTGGTCAGCGTCTCCTTGGACTTCATCTCGCGCATCATCGAACCCAGGAACTGCTGCTGGATCCTGATCCGGTCGAGGTCGCTGTTGTTGCCGAAGCCGTGCCGCGTGCGGACGAAGGCGAGGGCCTGCTCGCCCTGCAGCCGGTGTTCGCCGGGGCCCAGTTTGAGATGGGAGCCGTCCTCGTCGTTCACGGCCTTGGCCAGGCACACCGGTACTCCGCCGACCGCCGTGCTCAGCGTCTTGACGGCGTTGAAGTCGGCCATCATGAAGTGGTCGACCTCGACCCCGGTGAGTTCCTTGACCGTGCGCATGGTGCAGCCCGCGTCGCGGCCCTCCTGGCCCAGGCTGGTGTTGAAGCGGGTGCCCTTGGCGGGCGCGATCGTCTTCGTCGAACCGTCCGGCTGCTTCGTCGGGCAGGCCGGGATGTCGGTGATCAGGTCGCGGGGGATGGACAGGGCGGTCGCGTTCGTCCGGTCCTTCGAGACGTGGAACAGGATCGTGGTGTCGGCGTGGCCGACGCTGTCCTTGTCCCCGTAGCCCTCGTTGCCCGCACCGCTGCGCTTGTCGGTGCCGATGACCAGGATGTTGATGGCCTGGTCCTTCTTGAAACCGCCGGTGCCCGCTCCCGCGACGTCGGTGACGCTGAGGTTGCCGTTCAGGTGGTCGTAGTAGAGGTACGCCGCCGTGGCGCCGCCGACCAGCAGGAACGCCAGCGCCCCGCTGGTGATCAGCAGCGCCTTCTTGCGGCGTCCGCCGCCACCGCCCTTGCGGGAGCGTCCGCTTCGCCGCCCCCCGGGCGGGCCGTCGCCACGGCGCGGCTTCGGAACGCCGGGGGAGGGGGCGGTGGGAGCGGCAGGGACCGAGGCCGATCTACGGGGCGCGGCGACCTTGGGCCGCTGCTGCGCAGCGGAGTCGCCCAGTTGCAGTTCGTAGCTGCCGGTGCGGGGATTGAGCACCCACTGGTCGGCGGGGTCGATCTCGTCCGCCCGTCCACGGCTTTGCGCATCCACGGTTGCTCGAATCCTCCGTCGGTGCCTCGCGACGCGCCTCCCCCGGGCGCCCGGTCAACGATCCGGCTGCTGGTGCCCTGTCTCTGGTCCGGCCGGGCACCGGATCGCTCACCTTATCCGCCCTGTTCGGCGGCAAACCATGCTGGTGACAAATTCCACTCCCCTTATAACGGGGCGAACCGCCCATCCCACTCGGTTCGGTCACCGGCTTTTGGGATTGCTTTACCGGCAGTCGGCGTTCTCCGCCGTGGTGCCGGTAAAGGTGGGGACGGGAACGGGGGGCGTCGCGGTTCCCTCGGGGGTCGTGTCCGGCGTCGCCCCGGTGGTCGCGGCCGGTTCGGTGCCGTCCGTGGGTGCGTCCGTGGGTGCGTTCGTGGGGGTGGGAGTCGACGGGAGCGAGGGGCTGGGAGCGGGAGTGTTCACTGGCTCCGGCGGGGCGACCGTCACCGGCTGGTCCGTCCGCAGCTGCTCGAACAGCCGCGCCGCGTCGGGCTCCACCAGCTCGTCCCGGTTCGGGTCCGCGGAGTAGGGCCGGCGGGGCACGGTCAGGAACTGCACCCGGCCGGTCGGTATGTCCCTCACGCCTCGCACGAGTTCGTACAGGTCGCGCAGCGAGGCCAGCCCGGGGTCCGTGGTCACCGAGGAGGTCGCCGCGTCCAGCAGCGGATACAGCCGCGCCGGATTCAGCAGAACCCCGTTGCTCTTCACCTTCTTGACGAGCGAGCCGAGGAACTGCTGCTGGCGCTCCATCCGTTCGGTGTCGCTCCCGTTGCCCAGGCTGTACCGGGCGCGGACGAAGCCCAGCGCCTGCTCGCCCTGGAGGGTCTGCCGCCCGGCGGCCAGCTTCAGCTTGGCCTCGGAGTCGTCCACCGGCTCCTTGAGGCAGATCTCCACGCCGCCGACGGCGTCGACCATCTTCTTGAACCCGCCGAAGTCGATCACCATGTGGTGGTCGACCCGGATCCCGGTGAGCTTCTCCACGGTACGGATCGTGCAGGCCGCCCCGCCCCACTGGAACGCCCAGTTGAACTGCGCGAACCGGTCGGCGGTGCGGCTCCCGTCCGCCTTCAGGCAGGGCGGGATCTCCGTCATCAGGTCCCGCGGTATCGACACCGCCGTCGCGCTCCCGCGGTCCTGCGGCAGGTGCAGCAGGATCGTGGTGTCCGAGCGCTGCGTGCCCTCGTCCTGCCCGTACGGGGCGTTGTCCTTGCCGGAGCGCGAGTCCGAGCCGATCAGCAGGATGTTCTGGGATCCGGTGGCGAGGTGCGCCGGGCGGTCGCGCTCGTAGCGGCCCAGCTCGGCCGCCGCCGAGGTGTCCTCGGTGATGTTCCCGTCGAGCTTGTTGTAGAGCCACCAGCCGGTGGCCGCCCCCGCCAGGACCAGGAAGGCCAGCCCGAGGCCGATCCAGCGCAGCAGCCGGCGCCTGCGGTTCCGGGGGGGCCGTTCGGCGCCCCCGGCCGCATCGGTGGCGCCCGGTATGCCTGCACTGCCCGTCACTGGCGTCCGTCCCCTCGCCGCTACGACCTCAGGCCCGGCCGTACGGGTGAGTGCGGCCACTGCCGATCCTGCCCCCGAGCCGACGCAGCAGCCTGGGGACGGGGTCGTGTCTAGCGCCATGCGGGTGATAAATCGCCCGTTGTCGCAGGTGAGCAGTGTGGGTGACGGGCCCCGGCGCCGGACCCTTGACGCGGCTACACGGTGTGGGTGACGCGCTCGCTCTCGACCCGCTGGGCCAGCGCCTCCGCGGACAGCCGGTCCAGGTTCCGGCACAGCACCACGGACCCGCCCGCGGCCAGCGCGGCGTAGAGCCCGGCCGAGAGCCCGTCCCAGGTGTCGTAGCCGAGCCCGGTCAGCACCCGCGAGTCCGCTCCGAGGCCGAGCTTCGCCGCGTCCTCGCGGGCGCGGTCGGTGAGCGCCGCGTACGAGAGCTCCTCGCCGCCGACGACCAGTCCGGGACCCTCGGCGTCCACCGGCACGAACGGGGCGAAGCGGTCGCCCTGGCCCGGCACCTCCACCGCATAGTCCGCGTACCCGGCCGGCGGTGCCTGCGGGAAGCGCCCGCCCAGCGGCCGCAGCGCGAGCGCCACCCGCTCGCCGCCGCACGCCAGACCCTGCTCCAGCGTGTCCGGCCCGCTGACGACGAGGTCCGCACCGGCCGGATCGCCGCCGATCTCGGCCACGACCCCGACCGAGGCGCAGGCCAGCAGCCAGACGGCGCTCTGCCAGTGCGCCGGGAGCAGCAGCGCGAGCCGGTCACCGGGTTCGGCTCCCAGGTCGCCCTGGAGCAGATTGGCGGTCTTGGCCACCCAATTGGCGAAGGTCGCGACGGACAATTCGACGCGCTCGCCGGTGGCGTCGTCGTAGAAGGTGACGAGCGGGCGGCCCGGATCGGCGGCGAGCGCGGATCGCAGCAGGTCGGCAGGGGTGCGGTCAGTGGCGTTCACCCGGCACAGGGTACGCGGGCCCGTCCCTCGTACGGGGCCACCGGCTCCACCGTACGGGGGAGGGGTACACGGCCCGCCCCTGGACGCACCGTCAGTTCTCGGATGGCGCCGGGCCGTGCGGGTGTTCACCATCCTTTTCATGCGTGGATTCCTTGCTTCCTCGATCGGCGTCGCGACGGCGGCCGCACTGGCCCTGCCCCTCACGCTCCCTACTCCGGCCCTGGCCGCTCCTGCCGCGGGCGCGGTCGCTCCCGTGACCCCAGGCGGGTCCACCCAGTCGCTGCCGCTCGTCCCCCTGGGACCCGCGGCGGACCGCACCCCCGGTGTCCCCGGCAGGACCGCCTCGCCCCGCGGACCCGAGACGCAGGGCCTGGCCGCCCGCGAGGTCAGGACGTTCTCGCTGGTCGGCGTCGTCTGGGACGACGCCGCTACCGAACTCCACGGCCGGGTCCAGGTCCGTACCCGCTCCGCCCGGACCGCCACCTGGTCCGACTGGCAGGACGTCGAGATCCACAACAGCGAGCACGCGGCCGACCCGGGCGCGGCGGAACGCGCGTCCGGCCGCGTCCGCGGCGCCACCGCCCCGCTGTGGGTCGGCGAGTCCGACGGCATCGAGGTCCGCGTCCAGGCGGAACCCGGCGACGCACCGGCCAACCGCCCTGGATCCCGGCTGCCCTCGGGCATGCGGATCGAACTCGTCGACCCCGGCGCGGAAGTGCCCGTCAGGACCGCGGACGGCAAGAACGGCGGCCCGGTCGGCGACGACAAGGGCGAGGTGGTGGCCCCCGGCCTGACGATGGAGATGGCCGAGTCCTCCGCGGCGAACCTGCCGCACGCCGCGCTCGGCGCCGACGAGATCACCGAGCTGAACAAGGCCGACTCCACCGCCGACGCGGTCTTCGCGAGCGACGGCGGACTGAGACCGGCGGCCGCCCCGTTCATCGGCCCGCGCCCGCGGATCGTCACCCGCAAGGGGTGGGGCGCGGACGAGTCCCTGCGCGAGAAGGCCTTCGTCTACACCAGCACGGTGAAGGCGGCCTTCGTCCACCACAGCGCCTCCGGCAACAACTACGCCTGCAAGGACGCCCCGGCGGTGCTGCGCAGCCTGTACCGCTACCACGTGCTCAGCAGCGGCTGGCGCGACCTCGGCTACAACTTCGCCGTCGACAAGTGCGGCACGGTCTACGAGGGCCGCGCGGGCGGCGTGTCCAAGGCGGTGCTCGGCGCCCACACCATGGGCTTCAACACCAACAGCATGGGCGTCGTGGTGCTCGGCACCTACGCGTCCGCGGCTCCCCCGGCGGTGGCGGTCGACGCGGTCGCCCGCCTCACGGCCTGGAAGCTCGGCCTCTTCGGGCGTGACCCGCGTGCGAAGACGACCCTGACGTCGGGCGGCGGCAACCGCTACCCCAAGGGCAGGAACGTGTCGATGAACGTCATCGCGGGCCACCGCGACGGCTTCGCCACGGAATGCCCGGGCAAGAAGCTGTACGGCAAACTCCCGGCGACGCGCACGAACTCGGCCAAACTCCAAGGCCGCCCTTAGCCTCCGGCGGCCCGCAGGATCCACCAGGCGGCCCCGCCCCGGGGCCCGGGCAGCGGCCCCGCTACCGGCGCTCCGCCCCGGACCCGTACGGCGCTCTGCCCCGGACACCCGTACGGCGCTCTGCCCCGGACACCCGTACGGCGGCTCCGGCCCGGAGCCCTACGTCGCTCCCCGCCCGCGCCTCAAGCGCCGGCGGGGCGGGAATTGCCGCTCCGCGGCGATCCAGCCCGTCGGGCGGCACCTGCCGGCGCAGCTCGGCCGAATCCAGCCCCTCCGGCGTTCGAGGAGCGGGGTGCGGGGCGGAGCCCGGTCTTGCAGCCTCGCCGGCGTTTGAGGCGCGGGTCCGGGCGGAGCCCGGTGGGGTCCGGGGCGGAGCCCCGGGAGGGTGGGGCGCAAGGGCTACGCTCGACGCATGGCCGGCCGATTCGATCCCCTCACCCGTACCGCAGTGCGCGGCGGCCGCACCGACGTCCCCACGGGCCGGGGAACCACCGCCGGCGCCGGCGCCGGCGCCAAGGAACGCCGGTGGAACCCCGAAGGCCCCCTCGACCTCGGCCTCACCCTCGGCCCCCTCAGGCGCGGCCCCGCCGACCCCACCTTCCGCACCACCCCGGACGGCTCGCTCTGGCGCACCGCCCGCACCCCGCAGGGCCCGGCCACGCTCCGCGTGGCCCGCGCGGGCGAGCAGGTGCACGCCGAGGCCTGGGGTCCCGGCGCCGACTGGTTCCTCGAGCAGCTCCCCGTGCTCCTCGGCGCCGGCGACGACCCGGCCGTCTTCGTCCCCCGCCACCGCCTCGTGCACGCCAGCCACCGCCGCCGCCCCGGCCTGCGCCTCACCCGCACCGGCATGGTCCTGGAATCCCTGATCCCCACGATCCTGGAGCAGAAGGTCACCTCCGACGAGGCCTACCGCTCCTGGCGCCGCCTCGTCCGGCAGTACGGCGAGCCCGCGCCCGGGCCGCAGGACCTGTACGTCGTCCCCGACGCCCGCACCTGGGCCATGATCCCCTCCTGGGACTGGCACAGGGCCGGGGTCGACGCGAAGCGCTCCACCACCATCGTCCGGGCCGCCCGCGTGGCGAACCGCCTGGAGGAGGCCGCCGCCATGGGCCCGGCCGAGGCCGTGCGACGGCTGGAGGCCGTCCCCGGCATCGGCCCGTGGACCTCCGCCGAAACCCTCCAGCGCAGCAACGGCGACCCCGACGCCGTCACCACCGGCGACCTGCACCTCCCCGGCATCATCGGCTACGCCCTCGTCGGGGACCGCGACACCGACGACGCCGCCATGCTGGAGCTCCTCGCCCCGTACGCCGGCCAGCGCCACCGCGCCGCCCGGCTCATCCTCCTCGCGGGCCACACCCCGCCCCGCCGCACGCCCCGCATGCCGCGCGGAGACATCGGCCGGCTCTGAGCCGCCGGCCCCGTCCGGCCCGAAGGCTCACCGCACCCGGATGAAGTCCTCCGCGGACCGGACCGTACGCTCGGCCGGCGCCGCGGCCGGGTGACCCACCGCCACCGCCCCCATCGGGTCCCAGTCCTGCGGCAGCCCCAGCACCTCCCGCACCACGTCCCGGCAGAACATCGTCGAGGACACCCACGCCGACCCCAGCCGCTCCCCGGCCAGCGCGACCAGCAGGTTCTGTACGCCCGCGCCCATCGCGACGACGAACATCTCCCGCTCGGCCGCGTCCCGCCGCGCATGCCCGTAGTGGTGCGCGCCGTCCGTCACCAGGCACGGCACGACCAGGTAGGGGGCGCCCCGCAGCACGTCCCCGCGCCGCACCCGCTTGGCCACGGACTCCTCGGACTTGCCGTCCGCCCGCAGGTCCGCGATCCACGCGTCCCGCATCGCGTCGAGCAGCTCCGCCCGCGAGGCCTCGGACTCCAGCAGCACGAACCGCCACGGCGTCGTGTGGTGCGGGGCCGGGGCCGTCACGGCCGCGGCCACGGCCCGCCGTACCGCACCCGGGTCCACCGGCTCCGCCGTGAAGGCCCGTACGGTACGGCGCTGCGTGACGGCTTCCCGTACCGCCTCCGAGGTGCCCAGCCGGAACATGTCGTCGGCGGGGGTGCGCACCAGGTCCCGTGCCGAGGCGCCCTCGCCGAGGACGTGGGCCAGGCCGCGCACGACGGCCACGGGCAGCCCCGCCGTCTTGCCCTTGACCAGGTCGCCCGCGGCGGCCAGTTCGTCCGCGGTCGCCACCACCGTCGCGCTGAGCGGATTGCCGTGCGCGTCCGTGCCGCCGCGCAGGTCGTCCAGGACCCGCACCCCGGACGAGCCGATGGCCACGTCGGTGAGCCCGGTGCGCCACGGCCGCCCGAAGGTGTCGGTGACGACCACGCCCACGTCCACGGAGAGGATGTCGCGCACCCCGGCGCGGATCGCGGCGGCCGAGGCGTCGGGGTCCTCGGGCAGCAGCAGCACGGTGCCGGGGGCGGTGTTGGAGGCGTCCACCCCGGCGGCGGCCATCACCAGCCCCTGCCGGTTCTCGACGATGCGCAGGGGGCCCCGGCGCGCGACCACCCGTACGGTCTCCGCGTCTATGGCCTCCTCGCGCGAGTCCGCCTCCACGATCCGGCCCTCGGCCTTTGAGACGATCTTCGAGGTGACGAGTAGGACGTCCCCGTCGCGCAGATCGGGCGCGGCGGTCGTGATCAGCTTCGCCAGGTCGTCGCCGGGCCTGACCTCCGGCATCCCGCCGACGGCCCGCACCTCGTACGAGGGAGCGTCCCCAGGGGTCGGCTCCGTCACCGGGAGGCCTCCGCCAGTTCCAGCGCGGCCCGGGCCATCTCGGCGGTGGCCTCCAGGTCGGTCATCATCAGCGGCACCGCGCGGCAGGTGATCCCGGCGGCCTCCACCTCCGCGACGGCGTCCGCGTCGGCGGTGTCCACCAGCCAGCCGTCGAGCAGCCCCGTCCCGTAGTGCAGGGCCACGGCCGCGGCCGTGGCCTCGACGCCGACCGCGGCCAGCACCTTGTCGGCCATCCCGCGCACGGGCGCGCCCCCGACGATGGGGGAGAGGCCGATCACGGGCGCCCCGGCGGCGGCCACCGCTTCCCGGATGCCGGGCACGGAGAGGATCGTCCCGACCGAGACCACGGGGTTCGACGGCGGGAAGAGGATGACGTCGGCGGCGGCGATGGCCTCCAGCACGCCCGGGGCGGGCTTCGCCTGTTCGGCGCCGACGGGTACGACGGCCTCCGCCGCCACCGAGGCGCGCAGCCGGACCCAGTACTCCTGGAAGTGGATGACGCGGCGCTCCCCGGTGCCCGCCTCTGTGATCGCGACGTGGGTCTCGACCCGGTCGTCGGACATGGGCAGCAGCCGCACCCCGGGCTGCCAGCGGTCGCAGAGGGCCTCGGTGACGGCGCTGAGCGGGTAGCCCGCGCCGAGCATCTGCGTACGGACGATGTGGGTGGCGAAGTCGCGGTCGCCGAGGCCGAACCAGGTGGGTCCGACCCCGTACGCGGCGAGCTCCTCCTTGACGGTGAAGGACTCCTCGGTGCGGCCCCAGCCCTGGTCCTCGTTGATGCCACCGCCGAGGGTGTACATCACCGTGTCCAGGTCGGGGCACACCTTGAGCCCGAACAGGTGGATGTCGTCACCGGTGTTGCCGATGACCGTGATGTCCGCGTCGGGCACTGCCGACTTGAGTCCGCGAAGGAACCGGGCGCCGCCTATACCGCCGGCCAGAACAACAATGCGCATGCGGACAGTCTGTCAGCCGGAGGCTGTCGCTGAGGGGTGGTGGTCGGTGGGGGCACCTCCCAGCGGTAGCTGGGAGGTGCCCCCACCGACCACCAC